>JARGNC010000062.1:7890-12645 GCA_029212425.1 Phycisphaerales bacterium | reverse complement strand
CCCCGGTCCGGTCTGCACGAGATTCGCGGTCTGAGATGATCCATCGGAGAAAACTTTGGACGCGATGGTCAATCCATCAATCGGAACTCCCGCGTCGTCGATCGCGGTGTAGTCGATCTTGAGTCCACCCGATGCGTTCTTGAGCGAGCGGTTGATCGACAGCTCCCCCACTCCCGGATCTTCTGCGCGTCCTGCCCACTGAACCAGGTGGGTCCAGAAACTGACAAAGGATGGGGAACCGCTCCAATCACCGGCCCAGTCCGACGCGTCGCTCGTAAAGACCGCGACGCGGCCAAGCTCGACCTGATGTCCCGCGAGGATGGGTTCGCCCTGATCGCTGACGATCGGGACCATCACGCGTGGATCATCGGACTTGTGCTCAGTGAGCACCAAGCCGCTGAGTGTGGGGATGCTTCTGGATCCCGCTTCCGTGAGCATTGGTGATGATGCGTCCACGACGATCGGACGGATCTGCCCCTCGCGGACCATCGGTCTGCGGAGCACGCGGATCGCTTTGAGGAAGATGCGTGGGAGAACGGCTGGGTTGACAACGCGGTCGTACACCCCGCCGCTGTTGGTCGCGATAAGACGCATGGTTTGTTCGTCCGCGTCGTCCCCGATCGTAATGGTCGAGACTTTGATCCCTTCGGTTCCGAGTGCTTGCGCGAGTCCGGGGAGGAGCGAAGAGTTCTGCGATTCGCCGTCGGAGAGGACGACGATGTGTTTGGTTTTCGAGTCCACGCTCCGGAGTTGTTCCGCGGCGACACGCATCGCAGGAGCGAGATTCGTACCACCGCCTGACGCGATGGACTTGATCCTGCTCTGGATCATCTCAGGATCGTCGTTCTTGGTGATCGGGACGATGAGGTTGGGTTGTCCTGAGAATGAAACAACAGTGACCATGTCCGTCGGATCAAGAACGCCGATCGCGCCTGCAGCGGAGTTGTTTGCGACGGATTGCTGGGAACGCGATGATCCCATGACCGATCGCTGCATCGATCCGGAAGAATCCAGCACGAGTGCCACCGCGGCGTGGGTGGTGACGACATCGTCCGGGATCTCAAGATTGACCGGGAGCAAGTCCGCGATCAATCCCTTCTCATCATCGCGTGTCTGAAGGTCCGGTGCGTTCCATCCACCAGCACCGAGGGCTTCGTAGCCACCTACGAAGATCAGTCCCCCACCCAAATCACGCACATAGTCGTCGAATGCGGTTTCAATCCCAGGCATCAACGCATCCCGAGGCGTATTGACCAGCACAATCAGGTCGTAGGGTTCAAGTCCCAGCAGATCCGTCGGGACCTCGGCGGGATTGGTCGTTTCGATATCCCACCCGACAGATCCAAGCAGACTCGTCAACGGCTTCGCTTCAATGTCTGGACTGGAAGTGACGATCAACGCACGACCATGATCGCTGGTAAGGGTCAGGGCGCTGGATTCGTTGTTGAGTGTGTTGGTGTCCCCGATTGGCGTGCCGTCATCGGAAAGTTCGGGCTCCCAGATCGCACGGACGCGGTGTACGCGTCCACTCCCGATTGGGACACTGATCGCGATGGGTTCGGTCCCTCCGGTGAGCGCGAGGGGGAGTCCGCCGTCGGATGTGTCTGGGGTGAGGTTGACGGTTTGTCCATCAACGATGAGTTTGAGCCGACCATTGGCGGGCGCGGTCGAACGAATCGTGACACGCACAGGCATCATCGAATCCTGCGCAACGCGCGAGGGAATCTCTACAGACTCGACGAGCACTTCGTTTGTGACGCTGTATTCGATCGGGACGATGTCAATTGGGGTTGACAACACGGTGTTCTCGATCGACCCTGCGGTCGAGACTCCATCGGAGATCAGTACGATTCTGCCTTTGGAATCCGAAGGGATCAGAGACTGTGCTCGCGTGATCGCTGCGGCGATGTCCGTCCCGTCTACCGGATTGCTCTCGAGCGATACATCATTGATGAACCCGAGTTCTCTGGGCGCGAGCGTGACGGAGCTGTGACCATCGAATGCGATGATCCCGAGCCGATCTTCGTTCTTGCTGGATTGCGTTCCGCTGAGCAGGAAGCCGAGCGATGCGTCTTGGATGGTGATTGGGTACCCGAGGTCATCAAGGCCGAGGTTCGCGTAGCCTTGAATCGAACCGGAGGTGTCGATCGCAGCAATCACGGTGAGCCGATCCGATTGCTGGACATGCTGTAGACCAGCGAGCGCAAGCGCGAAGCACAAGAACGACGCGAATCGTGATCCGACGATGATGATGCGCCGAGCTGTTGGGAGTCCTCGAAGAAGTCTCCAGCCGAGCATGGACGCGAGCAGTCCGATCGCGATGACACTCATCCAGATGGGCTGATCGAGGAGGAGGTTCATTCGCTTGACTGCTCCGTGGGAGCGGGCTTTGGAGGTGGCGCATCGGTGCCGTCACGAGAAGGCGCGAGCTTCGATGCTCGTTGATCGAGCTGATCGAAGTATTGACGGATCACATCGCGGTACTTGCGTGGGACGCGCCGATCGTTGATCTGATCGCGTGCTTGCTTGGATGCTTCCCTGAATCGCTGTGCGGTATTGGGTTGTCCCGATTGAGAGGGACGCTCTCCTTCTGGGTTGTACCATTGACCAACCGGCGCGGATGATTCATCCGCACGCGCATCTTCATCCGCTGCTTGGACTGGGACAAACTCTTGATCCGCAGTTTCTTCCGCGTTTGATCGTTCTCTTTGTTCTTGTTGCTCGCTCCCCGGTCCCGATCCACGCTGATTGTTGTCCGTGTTCGGGGATGGCTGCTGATTGACTGAATCTGGCGGCGAGTCCTGCGAACGATCCAGTTGTTCGCGGAGCCGTTCCGCATTGGAGCGGTCTTGCTGCGCCCCTTGGGAACGACGCTGGGCTTCTTCGAGTTGTTCGCGGAGTGTGCGCTGCGCATTGGGAGATGGCTCTGATCCAGATTGATCTTCTGGTGGTGATCCTGATTGTGATTCTGGTTGTGATCCAGGTTGGGGTTGTTGCTGATCGCCATCGCCTTGTTGCGACTGTTCATGCTGTTCTTCTTGTTGAGAACCCGATTCGCTTGGTTCATTCGATTTTTCGCTGTTGCTTTGCTCGTTTGATTGCTCGTTAGGTTGTTCGCTTGGGCGTTGGGCCGGTTTCTCTTGACCCGTCTGACCCGTCGTGTCTTTCGATTGCTGCTCTTCGGACTGCTGACCTTGGGTAGGTTGCTGCTTCGGGGTGTTGCTGTTGTTGTCTTCCCGATCACCCTGCTTGTTGGGATCTGATTGCTCGCCATCTTCTTTGCCGTCTCGGCTGCTTTGATCGTTGTTTGGATCTGTGCTCGGATCAGACTCGTCCTGCTCTGACTTGTCTTGGTCAGATTTTTCTTGATTGGACTCGTCTTGTGTTGACTGGTCTTGGCTGGGCTGATCTCGATCAGACTGCTGTTCGTTGTCGCGCTCTTGCTCGGAACTCGATTCTGGTTTGGGTTTGCGGATCTCCTCCGCTTCTCTCTGGAGTGCTTCCGAGAGATCTTCTGCCTCGTCTCGCTTTGGAGTTTCGGGTTGATCCTGCTCGCTGGACTCTGGATCTTGCGGCTTGGGTTCTGGATTCTGCGTTGAATCAGTTTCCGATTGAGGCGATGGATCAGGTTTGATCGCATCAGCAATCGCGTCCATATCCTCAGCAATCTGCTCGCGCTGTTCGTCGGTCATTGAATCCAAACGGTCCTTGATTTGATCCAGCTCTTGGATCGCTTCCTCGTACTTCCCCTCCGCGAGTTGTTCGCGGAAGCGTTCGAGTTGAGATTCGTTCGACAACGATTCGGACTTGAGTTTATCAAGTTCTTCACGCAGCGCTTGATCTTCGAGTTGCTGCTGCTCCGCTCGCTTGTCGAGCTGCTCCGCGAGTTGCTCGATCCGAGATTCGGCCATCGCGGATGCGGACTCTGGATCGGGTGGCAATTGATCTGGATTGTTCTGCGTGCCATCCTCGGTCGCACTGAGTTCTTGTTCAAGTGCTTGAAGGTCCTTGAGGGCTTCATCAATAAGCGGGTCTGTTTTTTCTGAATGAGCAGCGAGTTCTTCAAGGTCTTGCTGCTGCTTTTCAATCCGGGTCTTCGCTTCCGCAATCGCGGCGGGAGAAACCGTTGGACTCGAATTGTGGACGCCCGCCTTGGTTGGCATAAAGAATCCGGCAACAAGCAGCAACACCAAAAGCACAATTGAGATGGACAGTCTGTTTTGCTCACGCTGGAGAATAGATTGATCACTGGGGATCTTGGTCGATGATGCGGTCGATTCCGCACGCTCGATCGCAAGACTCGCGAACGCGGGATCCGCGCTTTGGACCCCGATCAGTTCCAACGCGGATCGGAATCTGCTCTGCGTCTGTGCGGATTCGTCGAGCCATCCCGCGGCGGTGCTCAGATCCGCACGACGGATCCACGCAAGGATCAGCGAACCGATCACAATACCCACAAGCAGAATCGCGGGAATCACCCACCACCACGATCCATCAATCCACCAACGCTGAGCGACCACCAAGAGCAATCCCGTGACGAGCACCGTTGGGAGCATCCGGATGCAAGAACCGATCCATGAGCGGACAAAGAGCGATCGCGCGACGCGTGATGCAACCGCGGTGGTCTGGGTTGGCTGACTGGTGTTTGAGCCGCTCATACCTCATTCTACAAACAACCAGCGGCGAAGGTTCGACCTATTGTCATCTATGGATCACTTTCACACCGCGATGTCCACGCTATTGGATCAACAAACC
>JARGNC010000062.1:0-7880 GCA_029212425.1 Phycisphaerales bacterium | reverse complement strand
TTGAGGGAAAGCTCAACGAATCGCAGATCGGAGCGGTCCTCGCGCTCCTCGCAATGCATGATCCAACCAGCGACGAACTAACGGGAGCCGCGCAGGCGATGCGTCAGCAGGTAACCCCTGTTTCGTACGAACAGCATCCTGGATCGATCCTCCTCGATACCTGCGGCACAGGCGGCGCTCCCAAAACCTTCAATGTATCCACAGCTGCGGCGATCATCCTCAGTGCGGTTCAACCGCCCCAGGGGAGTCCCATCAATCGCATCCAAGTTGCAAAGCATGGCAATCGCTCTCGCACTGGTCGCGGATCAGCAGAAGTCCTGATGGCGCTGGGGGTGCATGTTGACGCATCCACAGAGACACAAGCGAAATGTTTGTCACAAGCAGGTGTGTGTTTCTGCTTTGCGGTCAATCATCACCCAGCGGTCAAGCACGCGATGCCAACGCGTAAATCGCTTGGGTTTCCAACGATCTTCAACGCGATCGGCCCGCTAACCAACCCTGCTGGTGCTGACTTTCAACTCATCGGCGTGTACAAGGATGAGTTGGTTGTCCCGATGGCGGAAGCGCTGCTCAACCTTGGTGTCAAGCGTGCGATGGTCGTCCACTCCCATGATGGGCTCGATGAACTCTCCACGACCGCTCCGACGCGTGTTGTGCATGCCGTGAACGGTCAACTCGCGGAAGAGATTGTGGATGCGAGCGAGCTTGGACTCCGCAGAGTAAAGATCGAGGATGTCCGCGCCCGAGATGTGGAACACAGTGCTGAGATTATCCGATCGATCGTGAGCAATCAGCCCTCTGCGTTTGCGGACATGGCGATGCTGACAGTCGCAGGAGGGTTGGTGGTCGCTGGTGTCAGCGACGACTTTGCGTCGGGACTCGAGCTGAGCAAAGAAGCAATCAGCTCTGGGCGTGCACAATCAGCACTCGACTCGCTCATCTCGATTTCGCATTCGGGTTAATCCGCGAACGCAGCGAAACCGTTGTTCTTGAAGAGTGTGAGGATGGTTGAAACAGAGTCCACACCGATCTCTTGCGAAGTGTGGAACACCTCGGTTACCAAGATGTAGATCGGATCCGAAGATTCGGGCTGCGTCGTCAGCAGCATCACCGAGTCAATATTCTCGTGCCCTGCAATCCATTCACGCGTGCGGATGACCAGCGTGTCCGAGTCGCTCGGGACCGCACCGATCGCGTTTCGATACTCAGCGAGATGGATGATGTCGGTTGCGGATGAATGCCCACTCAGGTCACCCAAGGTGTGCAGCCCTCGATCATTGAGCAATGCAAGTCCCGCTTGCAGTTCTGGAGTGACCATATCCCCAAGATCGGACACGACCAGCATGCTCGCATGCACCATCGGGAGGTCCTCAGGTGCAGGAAACGCGACTGGTGACTCTGCGCTCGGGAACATCGGTGGCACTGGGGTATTGGGCGTGCCGTTGAACGATTCACCGACCAACAACGATCCCACGACCACGATCCCGCCGAAGATCACTGCCAATCCAAGCAGACCTGCGAAGATGACGCCTGCGCCTGGGGTGTTCTTGTATTCCTTCCGCTTGTTCCGCACCGAACCTCGGCGAGCGGATGCGCGTGAACGCATCGACATTGCGCGCTGGCGCGCATCGCGGACCTGATCCTGCGCGGACTTGCGTTGATCAGCAGGCACGATTCTGCTCAGGGGTTCAGGACTCGGATCGCGTTCCACGCGTGCAAACATGCCATCTTTATCGATCCCCGCAGTCGCGACGAACCCTTTTTTACCCTTTGATCCACCCTTCGCTCCGCTTGCTTTCCCAGGTTGTGCTCCGCCGGTCACTGCGTACTTGCCTGACCACCATCCTACGAGGTTGACATTCGGACGCCCTACACGACGGCCATCCGTTGCGGGAGGAACAGGTGAACCTGCAGGCGCACCGACTCGCTGCGCCGGAGCGGCACCGTATTCAGGCATCGGCTCAGGGATCGGCATTGGAGACACATCATCCCCAACCTTCACGCTTGGGAGATCCGCAGGTTTGACCTTGAACGGATCCGGAGCGGTCATCACAACGCGGAGGTCCGCGAGCATCGCCGCGGAACTTGGGTAGCGGCGGTCGTACTCCGCCATCGAACGGCGCACGATCCAGCGGAGCGCATCGGGGCACCGCTTGGTGATCTGCGAGAGTCCGGAGTGTGCCGGGAATGAGTTCTCGATCATTGAATACAGCACCGCGCCCGCGGCGTAAACATCAAACTTCGATCCATCAATCTGATGGACCTTCACGCCTCGGAGTGCTTGACGCACGAGTTCTGGATCACGGAAGTATTCTGTGCCATGGGTGGTGAGGGTCATCGCGGAACGGAGCGGGGTGACGAGCCCGAAGTCCACGAGGTGCGCCTTTGCGTCGCCATGCTTTCCATCGATGATGATATTGTCTGGTTTGACATCCTTGTGCCAAAGACCAGAGCGGTGATAGGTATCGAGGATGGTTAGCAGATCATCCGCGTATCCGATGGTGTACTTGAGCTGGGTGTCGTCCAGACCATCGCGAGGGGACAGCGAGTGCATGCGCTTGGTGACTGCGGAGAGCGATTCACCTGGGACATACCGCATGACATAGAAGAACCGGTCCGAGGTCAGTTCGTGCTCAAGGACCAATCCGAGTTTGCGTGCCGCATCAAGTGCGCGAGACTCCCGCACGATCTGAGGCATCGACGATCCATCATGAAGCGAGAACACCTTGATGACGACCTGATCCGCATCAATCCCGCGTTTGGTGAATGACGCTTGTTTGATCTCGTTGGGGTCCGCGATGTAGAGCTTGCCGCCGGAGCCGCCGCTTTTGAGCGAGCCGACGATGGTGTATCCCTCGAATACCCCAACGCGTTTTTTGTTTGGTTTGTCGCTTGTTGGTGCTGCCGCCATTGCTTCGGGGACGCGTTTCTCGACCCCTTCGAGAGCTTTGGAAAGTCCGAGCAAACGCGCGGGGTTCCCGATGAACAAGCGGTAGATACAGCTCATCGCGGAGTGACATTCAAACGAGAACGCGCTCGCGAGGTGCTTTGAACGCGACCAGCGACCAACCACGATCGCGAGGATCGTGAGCGGCGCGAACATGAGTGCAGCGAGAATCGAACCAACCAATCGGAGCATGTCTGTGACGGTCGCTCCGATAAAGGTGAAGATGTTGGTGAAGATCATCCCGATGACGGTGAAGATTCCAGTAAGTGCTTTGAAGGTCAATCCAAAGATGGTACTGAACAAGAAAACAACCGCAGCGAGCACGAATGCTCCAGCGAGGATCGCGAAAATGATTCCAATGAGTGTTGCGAGTGACATTGGCGGTTGCCCCGTTCTCTCAGGCGTTCAAAGCAAGTTCTGCTCGTCTTCAGCCCGAAGCTCCATCTGCCGGTGATAGATGTCCCCGATCGCTTCGTCAAACGAAACATCCGTGGACTTGTCAGCGGGTCCGGCGTCCCCGCTGCTATCACTGTTGGGATTCAGTTGCAACCCGTTTCGTGAAGCTTCGTCAAGTTCGTCATTCGTGAACGAATAGACCGAGATCACCTCTTGCAATCGACTGCGGAGCATATCTCGGACCTTGCTCAATCGACGAGAAACCGTGGGTTCAGAGACCCCCACCGCGTCCGCGACTTCTTTGCCGGACTGTCCATCAAGCACACGCATCCGGTAAATCGAAAAATCCATGAAGTCGCACTCGGATTCGACCTTGCGGATCGCCGCTTCGACCTTGGCGCGGAAGACCGACGCTTCGTATTCTTCGTCGACGCCCATCGACGCGTCCGCGATCATCCATCGCTCATCGAACTCCGCGTTCGATTTGCCCCCGCCTCGTTTGAGCGCCATTCTGCGATCAATCTCATCACCGAGCACATGCTTTGCGATCGCGAGGAGCCAGGTCGAGAATCGTGCGCCGCGAGCGGGGTCGTAGCGTTCGATGGATTTGGAGAGAGCCGCGAGTGTTTCTTGGGAGAGATCGCGTGCGGTCTCGACCCCAATGCGTCCTTTGCCCCAACGCGTGAGCTGGATGCGGATGACGGGACCGAAGGTTTCCCAGAGTTCAAACCACGCGGCTTCGTCGTTGTCACGGAGCCTCGCGATGAAGCTGGTTGTCATATTGGTAAGCATGAGACCCTTTCCTGCTGGAATCCCTTATTCGGCGAACGCATTGGTGGGTTTCACCCTTAAACAGTCTGCATAAGCATACCCGGACTGGGTGGACAAGCGTTGCAATCCGCTGGACTGAACCTCGATAACAGATCGAAATCGACGATTTTCGACAAATTATTTCCCAACCTGAAATTCAGCAATCACGAATCCCATTCACCATCTGTCGGGACATCTCACCGGCAACCAAGGAAATCAACCGGCTCAACGACGAGCCGAACACCACACACGCCGGGATGGTCCGGCACAAGAGTCTTTAGGAGAATGTCATGGGATGCTGCTTTGGTAAAACAATCGTTCGAGGCGTCGTGATCACCGCCCTGGCCGGCGGCGTACTGGTAGCCGTTGCTGGACCCCATCGGGTCGGCGCAATGGTCCACCAAACCCGCGCCAACTTCGTCAGTGTCATCGATGAGAACATCGAAGACCCAATCATGCTGCGTGCTCAGATCAAGAATCTCGAAGCGCAGTACCCACAAAAAATCGCTGAGGTCCGCTCAGACCTGACCGAGGTTCAGACCCAGATCGCCCAGCTCGATCGTGAACTGCAAGTCGCAACCAAGGTTGTCTCACTCGCAGCAATGGATTTGGAAACCGTGTCAGACCAGCTTACACAAGCTCGCTATACACAAGAATCCAATCCTGGCGCAATCGTCCGAGTCTCACTGAACAACCGTGCGGTTGACCTCGACGATGCGTATGCCAAGCGGAATCAGATCCAGAACACCCGCGACATGTACGCGGCTCGTGCGACCGATCTCTCCACAGATCTCGGATACCTCAACGATCAAGAGCAGCAGCTCGCTGATCTACTCGAACGACTCGAATCTGAACGCTCCGAGTTCCAAGCGAAGCTGTTCCAGCTCGATGCACAGATCGACACGATCGCACGCAACGAACGCTTGATCGACATGATGGAAGATCGTCAGGACACGATTGATGCCCACTCGAACTTCCAAGCGAACTCGCTCGACCAGCTCAATGGACGCCTCTCAGGTATCCGTACCGAGCAGCGTGCACGCCTCGAAGCGATCGCGGGACGCGACAGCGACAAGAACTATGTCGATGAAGCGGAGTTCCTGATCGATCAAGAGGGTCTGGTCACAGAGTACGAGAACTCGCAGAAGTCGCTCTCACCTTCGCAGGTCCGCGGATTCACGATCGACCCACAGGTCATCGAGATCGCGCCACAGACCAAGAAGCCTGCACAACCTGCAGGACCGGTCGCGAGCAACTGATCAGAAAGCCACTCCTCTCCACTGGATGAATAATCCACACCATGCATGCCGCCCGTTGGAATCCGGTCCAACGGGCGGCTTGCTTTTTGTTCGCTTAGGATCGCTTTCCCATGCTTTCCCATTGGAGTCCCCGGCATGTCTCGCAACAAGCGATCACGCACATCCAGGAAACGCAAGAAACGAGGATTCGTTCGTGCTGGCGCATCGCTCATCGGACGCGGGATCATCCGCTGCTTCCGCATCGGTAAGCAGGACCTCGCAAAGTCCCAAAGGGCACTCGTCAAGCTTGCGCGAGCTCGACGCAGCGGGCAAATGGTCCGCTTCGATGCGCGCGTTGTCAAAACACTCCCCGATGATCGTGATGGTGATCGTCACCAACGATTTCTTGTTGCTGTGGATCACAAGCGATCACCCATCAAGACAGTCCTGATTGCGCACAACATTGATCTCGCACCCCGAATTCCGCTTGAACGCGGATCGACCGCGAGTTTCTACGGCCAATACGAATACAACGGGCGAGGCGGACTCCTCCACTGGACCCATCACGACCCATCAAACTGGCGCGAAGGCGGTTGGATCGAATATTGTGGCAAGCGGTACGAGTAGCGTACAATCAATCCTCTCGCACAGGATCTACTCATGGCAAGCAATAACAAACGAAGCCCGCTCCGCATCATCATCTCAATCGTGATCATCCTCATCGCGGCGTACTTTGGTGTTGATCTCACGCAGTCTACCGACACCAACACCCAGAATGCCGCTCAACAGATTGCACAACCCAAATCCACCACACACACGAGTTCTCCCTCGTCTGACGCCCAAACAATCGCAGCATCGCAGCGTGCGTTGGTTCAGCTCGCGGATGTTCAGCAATCTGGAAAGATGGTCGAACTCCGCGCAAGAGTTGTCAAGCTGCTCGAAGACGATAACGAAGGGTCTCGGCATCAACGGTTTTTACTCGCGATCGACTACGAACCTTCGCCGATGGATTCTGTGCTTGTGGCGCACAACATTGATCTCGCCCCGCGTGTGCCGCTCGATGTAGGTGCGGTGATCGGGATCTTTGGACAATACGAGTGGAACGATCGGGGTGGAGTCCTCCACTGGACGCATCACGATCCAGCAGGTCGTCATGAAGATGGGTGGATCGAGTACGACGGCAAACGCTACGAATAGTGTCTCAAATTGAAAGCACGCAGCCGGGAGGGGTATTTCCCCAGCTGCGGAGCGCGTTGAGCGAGACTTCGAATGGGTTCTCTTCGCTTGAGTCATCTCCGAATCCGCCTGAGACCATCTCGACGCGGAAGACCGCAGAATCCACCAGTCCAGCGAACGATGACCAGTCGTGATCGTTGAACTCCATGAAGGTATTCTCATTGAAGACCCCGAACGGGTTGATCGACGAGACGCGGTTCACACCGCGTCCGTCGTTGTCGCCGCGGACTTGTGGGTCTGCGGAGAAGAATCCTGAGGTCATGTAATCGCGATCGGTGCAAACCGTGGTCACCGCGATCGCTCCTGTGGTCATCGCTGCGAAGATCGCGGCGTTGATGATTGAGTGGTTCATGGATCTCTCACTTTCCTGTGATGCCGACCTGTCGCCGTGGTGACGCGGCCAAAACTGAGTGACCGCATGACCGATCTAATTGCGACTAAGTCTCAATTTTAAATCGATTCGTCAAAATATTTGATTGATCCACTTTGATCAACCTGACCCTCTGCAGTCGATATTGCGCCCAAGCGGGATGAAATTGGTTGCCAAATCCCCCCAGACCCCCTAGAGCCCCGATTTCGGGTACTCTGGATGCTAGAATAAAGATTCATGTCCTCGAATGACATGAACTTGAACAAATGGAGAACAGAACCGCGTGTGGTATGAACGATTTTTAGGGCCGCTCGGCGTTGATATGGGGATCGACCTGGGGACATGCAACACACTCGTTGCCGTCCGCGGGCAAGGGATCGTTCTCAATGAACCATCCGTGGTCGCCGTCAAGAAGGGCACCAATCAGGTCCTCAAGAACGGTCAAGCCGTCGGTTGGGTCGCCAAAGAAATGCTCGGCAAAACCCCCGGCTCAATCACCGCAGTCCGTCCGCTCAAGGACGGTGTGATCTCCGACTTCGAGATCACCGAAGCGATGCTCAACTACTTCATCACCAAAGTCACCGGACGCGTCCGCATGCTTGGGCCACGCGTCGTGATCTCAATCCCGTCGGGAATTACCGCAGTCGAAAAACGAGCCGTATTCGATTCTGCTGAACACGCCGGCGCTCGCAAGACATATCTGCTCGAAGAACCAATCGCGGCAGCGATTGGTGCTGGTCTCCCGTTCGCTGAAGCGACCGCATCGATGATCGTCGATATCGGTGGCGGCACAACCGAAGTCGCGATCATGACGCTCGCTGATATCGCAAACTGCGAATCCGTCCGCGTCGCAGGCGACGACATGGACGAAGCGATCATCGCA
>JARGNC010000061.1:212-12753 GCA_029212425.1 Phycisphaerales bacterium | reverse complement strand
TGGGCAATCGCCGCGACCGAGGGCTCCGTCATCGGATTCATCGTCCGCAAGCTCTACGACGGTGTCGTCCCCGATACCCTCCTCAACTTCCTCGTCGCGGCCCTCATCGCCGCCCCAGCACTCGCCAACATCACTTCGTTCGGTTGGGCAATCGCTGTCTCCGGACGCAAAAAAATCCCCTTCATCACCGGTCTCCAGATCATGGTCATCGTCGCGATCATGGCCATCGCCGCCGCCCCAAGATCCCCCGCAGGTCTGATCATCATCATCGCCGCCGCATATGTCGCGCGGATCTGCCTCGCAGGGGTCGTCACCATCCGCGCCACCGTCTGGGGGGTCAACTACCCCACCCAGCGCGCTCGAATGACAGGCAAGTTCCAAGCCGTCTCCGTGACCATCTCCTCGCTCATCGCGATCGGTCTCGGATACTCCATGCAGCTCTCCGAAAACTCCTACCGCGTCCTCATCCCCATCTTCGGACTCATCGCCCTCATCGGGGTCGGCGCCTACGCACGCATCAAAGTCCGCACCGAGTCCACCATCCTCGCGCGTGAGCAAGCCCAGTCCGATGAATCCACCAGCTCCATCTCCAACATCAAATCCCTCCTCCACGGCATCATCCGCGTCATGTTCGACGACCGCGACTACCGGCGCTACCAAACCTGCCAGTTCATGATCGGGATCGGGAACATGATGTCATGGGCGCCCTTCGTCATCATCGCCAAAGAACAGTTCGGACTCGATTACCTCCCAGGACTCATGCTCACCCAGGTCATCCCGCTGCTCATGATGCCCATTTTCATCCCATTCTGGGCAAAGTTCATGGACCGCGTCCACATCGTCACCTTCCGCGCTGTCCACTCCTGGGTCTTTGTCGTCACCTTTATTCTCTCGCTGATCGCCGCCCAGACCGACACGCTCTGGTTGCTCTACGCCGCGTCCGTCGCGCGAGGGATCGCCTTTGGTGGAGGCGCCCTCGCATGGAACCTCGGACACCTGCAGTACGTCAAACCCGAACGCTCCACAGACTACATGGCGGTCCATGTCACCCTCACCGGAGTCCGCGGACTCACCGCACCAGTCATCGGAGTCGCCCTCTACTCGCTCTACGAATCAATCTGGCCCGGAGAAGGATCACTCGTCTTCGCCGTCGGTCTCGTCATCACCCTCTGCGGCACCTTCGGTTTCAAATCACTCTCCAAAGCCGTCATTAAAGAACAATCGATGGAAACCTAAACCAACCCAAAAACATCAGTAAATTCCAGACAATTCTGATTCACGCCCACCGCACGATCATGCCGATACCCGTGCGTGGTTAAATACATCGGATCAAAAAGAACACTCATTCCCAACATCCTCGAGATGGTGGATTCACTCGACGGCATCACCTCCGTCGTCGATTATTTCTCCGGGACCTCCCGAGTAGGACACGCGCTCAAAGCGCAAGGATATCAAGTCACCGCAAACGACTACGCAACCTATGCGCACTGCCTCGCGACCTGCTATGTCCAAGCCGACCGAAGCAAAGTCCTCCACCACGCCGATCAACTCGTCGCCGAGTTCAACGCCATCACACCACAAGCGGGATACTTCACCAAAACATTCTGCGAGGACGCCCGCTACTTCAAACCCGAGAACGGCGCTCGTATCGACGCGATCCGCGAGTCCATCGAATCCAAAGACCTGGACCCGAACCTCAAAGCCGTCATGCTCGTCTCGCTGATGGAAGCCGCCGACCGAGTCGACTCCACCACCGGAGTTCAGATGGCGTACCTCAAAAAATGGGCCCCGCGCGCCCACAACAAACTCGAACTCCGCGTCCCCGATCTTCTCCCATCACTCCCAGACCGCCCCTGCAGCGCAACCAACCTCGAAGCGCAGGACGCCGCGCGTCAGCTCACCGCGGACCTCGCGTACATCGACCCCCCATACAACCAGCACTCCTACCTCGGAAACTACCACATCTGGGAATCACTCGTCCGCTGGGACAAACCTGAAACCTACGGCATCGCAAACAAACGAATCGACTGCAAAACACGCAAGTCCGACTTCAACTCCAAACCCAAATCCATCATTGCGATGCAAGACTTCATCAACAAAGTTCGCTGCCCCTACAAACTCGTCTCCTTCAACAACGAGGGATACCTCGACAAAGCGACCATGGAATCCATCCTCGCGCCCCACGGCAATGTCTACACCATCGGACACGACTACAAACGCTATGTCGGCGCACAAATCGGTATCCACAACCAATCCGGAACCAAGGTCGGGAAGATCACCCATCTTCGCAATACAGAATACCTCTTCCTCGTCACGCCGCACGGCGTCGAATGGAAGGGCGTCGGCGCACCAGCCGCAGCCGTGGTCGCGTAAACCAATATACATCTGAATAGTTCACCCCAGTCCAGAACTGGAAAGTGAAGATTTCACGCACAGTTTATGACCGTTCGTTCCGCAACTCAGAGTGAGCCGGACTATTGTTCACGACGCCTGCATCTGCTCACCACGACGGCTCAACAAATGACGCCAGCAGATCAAAGAACGCGGAGCACCCAATGCACAACCCGATCGCATCATCTATCTATAAGGCAGCACTCACCATTGCCGTGCTGGTCCCAATCCCAATCCTCTCATCGACCACCCTCGCACAGAACGGCCCACCCCCCGCCAAAGTCTTCCTCGAGACCGCAAAGCTCGAACTCCTCAGCGACGCTAGACCCGTCACCGGAGAAATCCGCTCACGCAGAACCGCCGAGCTCGCGTCGCAGGTCGAAGGACTCACCCTCGAAATGCTCGTCGAAGAAGGCGACCAAGTCACCCAAGGCCAAACCCTCGCAAAGCTCGACGACCAACGCGCCAAACTCCAGTTCGAGCGTGCCCAAGCAGAACTCGTCTCCGCACAAGCACTCGTCGACCAACGCAGCGCAGACCTCGAACAAGCGAAGCGCGACCTCAGCAGACTCGAAGAACTCGACTCAAGAGGTTCCGCAGGCCCCGCGCAGCTCGACCAAGCACGCACCCTCGTCGCATCACGCTCCGCACAACTCGCAGAAGCCCAAGCGGATCTCGGGATCACCAAGTCGAATGTCGCTCTCGCACAGATCGAACTCTCAGACATGACCATCACCGCACCATTCGCGGGAACCGTCATCAGCAAACAAACCGAAGCAGGACAATGGATCTCGACTGGCGATCCAATCTGCACCATCGTCTCCATGACCGATCTCGAAGCACGCATCGATGTCCCTCAATCACTCCTCCCAGCACTCGAGCGAGCAAACGCTTCCGCTGATTCCGCAACACCTATCGAAATCCTCCTCCCAAGCATCCCAGAACCGATGACTTCGAAGATCCACGCGGTCGTCCCCCAAGCGGACGCGCTGAGCCGACTCTTCCCTGTCCGCTTGATCGTTGACGATCCTGAAAGCCAGCTCCGTCCCGGAATGTCGCTCACCGCGATGGTCCCCACCGGAACCCAAGCCGAGCTCCTCACCGTCAGCAAGGACGCGATCCTCCGCAACGCCGCCGGAGAGTATGTCTACTACAACAACAACGGCACCGCCGCCCTCGCGCCGATCACACGCCTCTTCAGCGTCGGAAGCCGAGTCGTCATCCGCTCGCCGCTCATCCGTCCCGGAGTCCAGGTCGTCATCGAAGGCAACGAACGCATGTTCCCCACCCAACCGATGATCATCTTCGAACTCGACGGCAACCCACCACCCGCACCAACAACACCAGCAACCACACCTGCATCCGGATCGGAAGGCTAATCACATGGGAATGCTCGCTTGGTGCATCTCGCGCCCCGTCACCGTCACCGTTGCTGTGTTCCTTCTCGTGATGGCCGGACTCATCGGTCTGCGCGAGATCCCCATCCAGCTCACACCAACAGTCTCGCGCCCCGTCATCACCGTCACGACAAACTGGCCCGGTCGCAGCCCTGAAGAAATCATCGACGAGATCACCAAAGAGCAAGAAGAGTTCCTCAAGAACACCACAAAGCTCGATGTCATGTCCTCGACCACCTCTGAAGGCACCACCGCAATCACACTCGAGTTCGTCGTCGGATCAGACATTACCAGAGCACTCCAAGAAGTCTCCGATGCACTCCGTCAAGTCCCAGACTACCCCGACGGCGTTACCGAACCACAAATCGTCGAATCCAGCGGCGATGAAGCCGCAAACGCCATCGCGTGGATCATCCTCGACTTCAACGACGAAAACCTCAAAAAACACGCGGATTACGACCTCACCACCATCTACGACGCGCTCGACACAGAGGTCAAACCATTCCTCGAACGAATCGACGGCGTAGCCCAAGTCAACATCTACGGCGGACGAGAACGCGAAGCACGCGTCCTCACAGACCCCGTCGCCCTCGCACAGCGCGGACTCAACCATGTCAATGTCATCCAAGCACTCCAAAGCGAAAACGAGAATGTCTCAGCAGGATCAATCTCCGAAGGCAAACGCGAATACCGAGTCCGACTCCTAGGACGCTACACCACTCCCCAGCAAATCCTCGACACCATCGTCGCCTACCGCAACGGTCTCCCGGTCTATGTCCGTGATGTCGCGGAAATCGACATCGGATACACCAAGCAACGCGGATTCATCCGCTCCCTCGCGCGCCCCGCGATCGCGATCAATGTCATCCGTCAAGACCAAGCGAATGTCATCGACATCATGAGCGAACTCAAGGTCCGCCTTGACGAAGTCCGCACCGACATCCTCCCCAATATCGGTGGATCATCCGCTGCAGGTCCCGTCGGTCCGGACCTACGCCTCCGCCAGGTATACGACGAAACAACTTATATCACCAGCGCCATCTCCCTCGTCACCCAGAACCTCTGGGTCGGTGGTCTCATCGCCGCCGCCGTGCTCTTGTTCTTCTTGCGTTCATGGAGAGCGACAGGCATCATCGCCATCGCGATCCCCATCTCCATCATCGGCACCTTCCTCATCCTCCTCGCGCTCGGACGCACACTCAATGTCGTCTCACTCGCAGGTCTCGCGTTCGCTGTCGGTATGGTCGTAGACAACTCCATCGTGGTCCTCGAGAACATCGACCGCCGCATCGGTCTTGGTGAATCCCCACGCAGAGCCGCACTCCGAGGCGGAGGAGAAGTCTGGGGCGCGATCCTCGCATCCACCCTCACCACCGTCGCGGTGTTCATCCCCGTGCTGACCATCGCAGAAGAAGCGGGACAACTCTTCCGCGACATCGCGATCGCGATCGTTGTCTCCGTATCTCTCTCGCTCCTCGTCTCCATCTTTGTCATCCCAACCGCCTGCTCGCGTTGGCTCCGCCCACACCGCAACTCCAAATCCAAGTTCTTCCGCTCCATCGACACCCTCTTCGGTCTCACCATCGTCGGCACCAAACTCGTCGATCTCCTCGGTTCCGCGATCCGCTTCATGATCACCGGAGTCCGCGGCTGGACCCTCCGCCCCGCGCTCATCATCGTTATGGCGCTCGGATCAATCCTCGGCGCGATCAAACTCATGCCGCCGATGGACTACCTCCCAGCAGGCAACCGCAACCTCGTCTTCGGAGGTCTCCTCATCCCACCTGGACTCTCCCTCGATCAACGAACCATCATCGCGCAGCGCATCGAAGACCAAATCCACGATTACGCCAAAGCGGACATCAACGATCCCGCATCCCTCGCAGATCTCCCCCCAATCCAGATGTTCCCAGGGATGCCGATCTTTAAACCTGTCCCCCTCGACAACTTCTTCATCGGCGCGTTCGGAACCAACCTCTTCATCGGCGCCACGAGCCAGAACGAAGAGGTCGTCATCCCAGTCGGACACCTTCTCACCAGCGCCATGAACACCATCCCCGACTCCTTCGGCGGCGCAGGACAAACCTCACTCTTCGGACGCTTCAACTCAGGTGGTTCCATCCGCATCGAAACGCTCGGCCCAAACCTCGACAAGGTCAACGCCGCAACCAGCCACATGCTCGCCATCGCGATGGAAAAATTCGGCGCAACCCAAGCGTCCCCCGCGCCAGCGAACTACTCCATCCAACAACAAGAAATGCAGGTCCTCCTCAACGACCTCGGACGCGAACTCGGTCTCACCAACCAAGGACTCGGAGTCGCAATCCGAGGACTCTTCGACGGCGCATTCGTCGGCGAATACACCCTCGGATCAGAAGCCATCGACCTCGTCGTCGTCCCAATCGGAGGCGAACTCGATTACCTCGAACAGCTCGCCGACATCCCCATCGCAACACCAGCAGGACCCGTTGTCCCCGTCAGCTCCATCGCAGACTTCATCCCCGCGACATCACCTCAAGAAATCAACCGCATCGAAGAACTTCCCAGCGTCGCGATCAACATCACACCACCCGAGTCCATGCCGCTCCAAGAAGCGATGCTCTGGATCGAAACCAATGTCATCCAAGAAGCAAAGGACTTCGGACTCATCGACTCCACCATGCGCGTCCGTCTCGAAGGCAGCGCCGCAGACCTCGCCAAAATCCAAGGCGCGATGTTCGGGGTCACCGACAAGAACCACCCCAAAGGCAACCTCCGATTCCTCATCGGCGCAGGGATCCTCATCGCAACCCTCCTCGCAGGAATCCCCGCGATCCTCCAGTCACGCAAATCCAAAAACAAAAAACTCCCCTACGCCATCGCAGGCGCCATCCTCATGGCCGCCTTCCTCGGCGCACTCGCCTTCACCGCGATCGGGAATCCACAGCTGCTCACCGCACGCATGGTCTGGGCGCTCCTCGTCACCTACCTCCTCATGTGCGCGCTCTTCGAGAGTTTCCTCTACCCGCTCGTCATCATCTTCACCGTCCCCCTCGCAGTTGTCGGCGGATTCGCAGGTCTCAAAATCGTCCACGAGGTCACCCTTGCCGACCCCACCAAAGCACCGCAGCAGCTCGATGTCCTCACCATGCTCGGATTCGTCATCCTCATCGGTGTCGTCGTCAACAACGCGATCCTCCTCGTCCACCAAGCCCTCAACTTCATGCGTGGTGAATCCGACGACGCGCTCGAGCAAACCGATTCGGTCCTCGAACCCATGCCAGCCGTCGACGCGATCATCCTCTCCGTCAAAACCCGCACGCGCCCAATCCTCATGTCCGTGCTCACCTCGGTTGGCGGCATGCTCCCCCTCGTCCTCGTACCAGGTTCGGGTTCTGAAATGTACCGCGGTCTCGGTTCCGTCGTCGTGGGTGGACTCCTCGTCTCCACCATCTTCACCCTCCTCCTCGGTCCCCTCCTATTCTCTCTCGTGAGGGACATGCGACAAGGCATGACCTCAACCGAACCGGACCCAATCCCGAACCCGAAACCAGTACACGGATAACACAACCATGCGCACGCCGATCGCCCTCGCACTCACCGCACTCCTCACCATCACCGGCTGCGCGACCACACCCACCAAACCCACACCACCAACACTCCCCCTCGCCGCAGCCCCAGGTTTCGACGACGGACACGACGCAACCAAACTCACCATCCACAAGGGCAACGGATTCGGAACCGTCACCTTCGATGACATGATCACCGACTTGTCCGCCGCCGATGTCATCCTCGTTGGTGAAATGCACGGCCATACCGAAGCACTCGACTTCATCGCCACCACCTTCGAATCACTCATCGAACGCAACCCAAGACTCGTCCTCTCCATGGAGTTCTACGAACGCGACGAACAAATCGCACTCGACGACTACCTCGCAGGAATCACAGACTACGCCGCCTTCCTCAAAGCATCTGGAAGAACCGAATCCAACAACCCCATCGGTCACCTCCGCATGATCGAGCTCGCCAAACAACACAACCGCGCCATCATCGCGTCCAACGCACCAAGACGATACACCAAACTCGCACGCACCGACGGATTCGAGGCACTCCGCAACCTCAACGATCGACAACGCGCACTCGTCGAAATCCCCGCTGATCTCCCGACCGGTTCCTACGCCGACCGATTCCGCGACGCCATGTCCGGGATGGCCGCCCACGGCGGAGAAGAAATGATCAACAGCTTCCTCCGCTCCCAAACCGTCTGGGACTACACAATGGCCGCAAGCATCGCCGAACCGATCCACACCAACAACGCATCCGTCTTTCATGTCGTCGGACATTTCCATGTCGACCACAACCTCGTCGAAGGCGGCTCAGCAATGACCGATCAAATCCGCTACAGCATCGGAGATCAGCGCACTATCCGCTCACTCGTCATGCACGCCGCAAACACCGATTCTGTCACACCAGAAGATTCCGGCACAGCAAGCGAACTCAGCCCAGGTCCCGCCGCGGACTACATCGTGTATTTCCCAGTCGAAGAAGAATGATCCACAGCATCAAGATGTGAATCTCCAAGCGTGTTTTGCCGTACAATAGTTGCGTGAACACACTTCAAAACATCCCGACCTCACTCCGATCAATACTTCTCATCGCAACCGTGCTCCTTGCGTCCATATCACTCGCGCAGACATCCGCCCCCCTATCCGTCCCAGCATCCCGACAAGCCGACCGCGTCGCGATCATCACCATCGAAGGCGCCATCGACGCGATCACCGCGATGAGCGTCCGCAGACGAATCGGAGAAGCGGAGGACGCTGGATACAACGCGATCGTCTTCGAGATCAACTCCCCAGGTGGAGGGGTCGGCGCCGTCCTCGACATCACCAACACGATCAAATCCTCATCCATCAACAACACCATCGCGTGGGTCAACACCGACGCGTATTCAGGTGGCGCGATCATCGCACTCGCTTGCAAAGAGATCATCAGCTCCTCACCCGGCGCGATGGGTGACGCGTTCCCAGTCATCATGACCGCCGTCACCCAAGGCAACCAAACGCGAGGTGGACTCCGAGGACTCACCCCAGACGAACGCACCAAACTCCTCCCCCCACTCCTCGCAGATGTCACCGACTCCGCACGACGCAATGGATACGACGAATACCTCGTCCAAGCAATCGTCATCGACGGCATCGAACTCTGGCAAATCGAAAACACCAACACCCTCCAACGCTACGCGATCAACGAAGCCGAATACCGCACACTCTTCAACGAAGATCCACCAAGAGGCATGCCCCTCATCGCACAAGTCACCGGAGGAAGACCCACAGGCGTCACCGACCCAGACCCACTTACAGAATCAGAACCTTACTCTGACGCAGACTCAGACGCTCAACAAGAATCCGACACCGATTCAGATGTTGAAACTGAACCAGTAAACGATCAAGACATCGAACCAGCCATCGAACCAGACAGTGAACCAGACACAGAACAAAGCTCACAACCAATCGCAGATCAAGCAGCACCCCAGCAACAATCAACCCCAACCAACACCACCGACTTTCGTCCCGCGAGCGACACCCTCGACGATGTCGTCAAAGAGTTCAACGCGACAGAACGCATCGCAGAGCTGACCCTCGAAACCCACTCATCGCGTCCAGTCTTCACCGCAGCGGACAAAGACCGCTACCGCCCGATCGCCTACATCACCGATGGATCAGCCCCCATCGTCATGAGAGAACAGCAACTCATCGATCTCGGATTCTCCTCAGGAATTATCCAAGACGATCAACAGCTCCAAGCATTCATGGGCGCCACCACCCTCGCACGCGCCAACGAAAGCTGGTCCGAAGGGTTCGTCCGCTTCATGACCTCCATGCCCGTCCGAGGCGTGCTCATCGCGATCTTCCTCATCGCGATCTTCATCGAGCTCATCACCCCAGGCACTGGAATCGGTGGATCTGTCGCGCTCATCACACTCATCGCGATGATCGCCCCCCCCGCCATGATCGGTCTCGCAGGTTGGTGGGAAATCATCGCCATCATCGTCGGACTCCTCTTCCTCGCGATCGAAGCGTTCGTCGTCCCCGGATTCGGTTTCTTCGGCATCGTCGGACTCGTCTCCCTGTTCGCAGGAATCCTCTGGACATTCATCCCCGCAGGATCATCCCTCGCCAACCCAAACACCCAACAAGACCTCATGGGTGCAATCGTCACCGTCCTCCTCGGATCATTCTCCGCAGGCATCATCATCTGGCTCATCAGCCGAAACCTCGACCGCGTCCCCATCTTCGACAAACTTATCCTCGCAAGCGCCTCCGGGATCGGCGCTGAGCCAAGAGATCAATCCGTGTTCAGCGCGATGCTCAGGGACGAACCAACCCTTCAACCCGGAAACACCGGAACCACCACCACCGATCTCAGACCATCCGGACAAGCCGATATCCTCGGAAACCTCACCGATGTCGTTGCAGAGTTCGGATACATCGAAGCAGGAACCCCCATCAGAGTCACCGCTGTCGAATCTTTCCGAATCGTCGTCGATCGGATCTCAGTAGAACAACACAACACGCAGAATCAAAACGACCCAGAGCCAGAGCCAGGTCCAGACCAAGACAAAACCGACCCGGAGAACGCATAAATGGATTCCCTTCTCATGGCCGGCATCGGACTCATCCTCCTCGGTGCACTCCTCCTCGTCGTCGAAGCATTCATCCCCTCCGGAGGAGTCATCGGACTCGTCGCAACCGCCGTCGCGATCGTCGGGATCGTCCTCCTTTTCAAACACGACACCACCTGGGGCGCCATCGGTCTCCTCACCACCCTCATCCTCGGCCCAATGCTCTTCTTCTGGGTCCTCAAACTCCTCCCAAATACCCCCTTCGGGAAGCACATGTTCGGAGACTCCGGAGAAGAAATCGCTGCAAAGCGAGACTCACAATCCTCAAGATGGCGCGAGGAACGCAACGCACTCCTCGACCAAACAGGCAAAGCCGTCACCGATCTGCATCCAGTAGGGATCGTCCTCATCAACAACACTCGCCACGACGCAATCGCCAAAGGCCAGGGCATCGATAAAGACTCCAACATCCGAGTCGTCAGCGTCGATGGAATGCAAATCGAAGTCCGGCAGGCATAGAATAACCCGATAACCTCTTATTTCCCCACCGGAGACAAAGCATGAATCCCCTATTCTGGATCCTCATCGGCATCGGCGCACTCGTCCTCTTCGTCGTCGTCGTCGTCCTCTTCAACTACTTCGCACTCTGGTTCCAAGCATTCCTCTCAAACGCCAAAGTCGGCCTCATGTCCATCATCGCGATGCGATTCCGCAAGGTCAACTCCACCGTCATCGTCATCAACATGATCCGCCTCGTCAAAGCAGGAATCACAGGAATCCGCACCGACGACCTCGAAAGCCACTACCTCGCAGGGGGTAATGTCGGCAATGTCGTCTCCGCGATCATCGCCGCCTCCAACGCACGCATCGAACTCGATTGGGGCGTGGCCACCGCGATCGACCTCGCAGGTCGCGACATCCTCGACGCGGTCAACACCTCCGTCAATCCAAAGGTCATCGACTGCCCAGACCCATCACTCGGACGCGGAACCATCGACGCCGTCGCAAAGGACGGCATCCAACTCCGAGCACGCGCCCGCGTCACCGTCCGCACCAACCTCGCTCGACTCGTCGGTGGTGCGACCGAAGAAACCATCGTCGCTCGCGTCGGTGAAGGCATCGTCTCCTCCATCGGTTCCGCAGACACCCACAAACGAGTCCTCGAAAATCCAGACGGCATCTCCAAAGCCGTCCTTGCACGCGGACTCGACTCCGGAACCGCATACGAGATCCTCTCCATCGACATCGCGGATGTCGATGTCGGCGTCAACATCGGCGCGAAACTCCAAGAAGATCAAGCACAAGCGGATATGAAAGTCGCTCAAGCGAAGGCAGAGCAACAACGCGCGCACGCCGTCGCGAAGGAACAAGAATACAAAGCGGAAGCACAGAAGAACCGCGCACTCGTCGTCCTCGCAGAAGCCGAGGTCCCCAAAGCGATGGCCGAAGCATTCCGCTCCGGAAACATGGGCATCATGGATTACTACCGCATGAAGAACATCCAGTCCGACACCGGAATGAGAGACTCGATCGCCAAAGACAAAGATTAAAAGCTTCTCTAAAACAACCCAGTTCCCGTCAAACAGAACTCAACAATGACCCCCGCACATAGCGGGGGTTATTTGTTATATCAAACTTGCATTCTCCGGAGCATCTGGTATTCTGATTGTCCATGTATCAAATCTGATATTTATTTCACAACGCAATCATCAATCTCAGGGGTTCCCATGACTGTCAGCGACAGCTCCATCAACAAACAGTGCATCATCTGCGGCAAAACCTGCGCAGGACTCCCCAGAATCAAAGATACACTCGGAAACTACGCCCACAAAGCCTGCGCTAAAGAACTCCAAGCCAAACAATCCAAACCAAAGACGACCCCAGACCACAACCCACATCCAGACGCAGCCATCCTTGATCTCTCTCCTGAAGAAGAGCCCGAAATGGCGCACTTCCTTGACGATCTCCCATCCCCAGCTGACCAAGAACCCTCCGCCGGAATCAGAGCCGCCTGCCCAGGGTGCGGCACTTCAGTCTCCTCAGACGCAACCATCTGCGTCAACTGCGGATGCAACACCAAGTCCGGACGCGGATTCAAAGCAGTCAAAACCAAAACCAAGTCCAAAAGCAACGGCCCAAACCTCGCTGC
>JARGNC010000061.1:0-202 GCA_029212425.1 Phycisphaerales bacterium | reverse complement strand
CCAAAGCCGGATCACTCGCCGCCGCCCCCTTCCTCCCAATCATCGGAGCCGTCATCGGAGGTGCTATCGGCGCCGCAATCTGGGCCGCTGTCGCACACTTCACTGGATATGAAATCGGATTCCTCGCAACAGGAGTCGGCGCCATCTGCGGCATCGGTGCCGTCATCGGCGCAGGAGGAGACGGAAACGCATGGTCCGGCAC
>JARGNC010000060.1 GCA_029212425.1 Phycisphaerales bacterium | reverse complement strand
AAGAAGGACTCAAAGGGCAACCGCCAAGACGCCGACGACATCGAAGACCTCCGTGGTCTGTGCAAAACCCATCCCCTCCTCGGATGGACCGTCGTCCTCTGCGCCCTCTCCATGCTCGGATTCCCACCCCTCCTCGGATTCATCGGGAAACTCGGACTCTTCGCATCAGGCATCAGCGCCGGACAATACCCAATCGTCATCATCCTCGGCATCAACTCCGCGATCGCCGCGGTGTACTACCTCCGCTTGGTCGCTGTCGCATACCTCGACAAGGGAGATAACAAAGCACCATCAACGATCACCCTCTCGCCGTACGCATCGCGCCGCATCGCCGGCGCGTGCTCCGCGATCGGTGTCGTCTTGCTGCTGCTCGTCTCTCAGCCATTGGTCAACGCCGCACTCCACGCCGCGAGTTTCAACGCTCCGGATCGCGCCCACCAAGCTTCGCACGACAGCAGCCATGCATTGATTGACCCAGCAGACCACAGCGAACACGAATGAACTCCATCCTCCTGACAACCCTTGCAAGCGACGCCGCCGCGATCCCAGCAGATCCAGCGACCGTTGCGTTCTTCTCCGTCGCTGGGATGATGGCGCTCTTCACCCTCACCGTCCTCGAGGTCGTCCTCGGCATCGACAATGTCGTCTTCATCGCGATCCTCACCGATAAACTCCCCGAAAAACAGCGACCCAGAATCCGCACCATCGGACTCCTCCTCGCGATGGTCATGCGCCTCATCCTCCTCGGACTCGCGTACTGGATCGTCAAACTCACCGAACCACTCTTCACCGTCCTCGATCGACCCATCTCAGGAAAATCCCTCCTCCTCATCGGAGGCGGACTCTTCCTGATCTTCAAAGCCGTCCTCGAACTCCACCACCTCGTCGAAGGCGATGGAGAACACAAAAACGATCCACACGCGCGTCCCGGCCTCAAAGCCGCAGGCACAACCGTCGCCAAAGTCCTCACCCAGATCATCCTCCTCGACCTCGTCTTCTCCCTCGACTCCGTCATCACCGCTGTCGGGATGACCACCAACTACTACATCATGGCAACCGCCGTCATCATCGCCATCATGGTCATGATCACCTTTGCAACCCCGATCGCCAACTTCGTCAACAAGCACCCGTCCATGAAGAACCTCGCGCTCGCGTTCCTGGTGCTCATCGGCGTGCTGCTCGTCGCTGAAGGCATCGGCGAACACTTCAACCGAGGCTACATCTACTTCGCGATCGTCTTCGCGTTCGTGCTCGAAATGATCAACATGAAAACAGACAAACATCAAGCAAGAAAGGCCAAGAAGAAAGCTGCAAAAGTCAATGAATCCTCGGAGCATGTCGGATGACCGTCAGCACAAAATTCATCGGACGCAGCTACCGGCGCCGGCGCTTCAGCAGACCCTTCCACGAACTCATTGGCACCTACAAGTACTCTAAGCCAGGCCTCAACGGCCTCGATCTCTCCCTCGCGGAATACCTCTGCAAAGAACTCGGAAACCAACCCGGTTTCTTCATCGAATCCGGCGCAAATGATGGGTACGAACAAAGCAACACATTCTATTTAGCCCGCCGTTTCAAATGGACCGGACTGCTTATTGAGCCAATTCCAGAACTCGCCTCACACTGCAAAGCGATCCGCAAAGAGTCCACAGTCATCCAGTGCGCTCTCGGAGACTCAAACACTGAATCAGACTCCATTACCATCGAGCGTGCCGGACTCATGAGCGTTGTTCAAAACTCACTGGGTGATTCGGAACACGCTCACTTCGAACTCGCGAAGAAGCATCAGGGAGATTTCATCGGTCAACCGATCACTGTCCCGCTCTCCACGCTCAGCGCTGTCATCGATCAGCACGCACCCAATCAAACCATCGACCTGCTCTCTCTCGATGTCGAAGGCTACGAACCCCAAGCGCTCCGAGGATTGGACTTCTCCCGTCACGCTCCACGATTCATCTGTGTCGAAGTCAATGATCCTGAATCAATCAACGAGATCCTGACACCACGCTACGAAGTCGCCGCCCGCTTAAGTTACCATGACCTCCTCTACAAGCGCATCGAGTCTTGATCATGAGCGAGCGTCCGACCATCACGGTGTATATCCCCTCGTTCAACCAGCGTGAACTCCTCGCAGAGACCATCGATTCTGTTCTTGCACAGACACGCCAACCCGATCAAATCCTCATCATCGACGACGCTTCCAGCGACGGCTCTCAAGATCTGATCCGACAATACGCCGACCGCTATCCCGGACTCATCGAACCAATACTCAAAGACAACAACAGCGGGATCAGCGCCGTCCGATCCCTTGCGATCCAGCATACAAAGTGTGACCTAGTCACCTATGTGGACGGCGATGATACCTTCGCACCACGAAAGCTCGAGCTTGAAGAACAAGCCCTTCTCGACAACCCCGAAGCAGGATTCGCATACACAAACTTCATCTTCACCGATGAGCACGCAAACCCCCTGCACGAATGGGACACCACAAACAACCTCCCCTCAGGCGACCTCAGCACCAGAGTCCTCTTGCGAGAGTTTCCCAAAGGGTGTCTGTACAGAAGCGAACTTGTTCGAACAGAAATCGTCCGTGCCGCTGGAAGTTACAGACCCGATCAATCCATCTACGAAGATTACGATATCAAGATCCGCATCTCCGCTCGCGCCCACGGAGTAGCGATCAACGAACCACTCCATACATACCGTATTCATTCCGCAGGACTCTCCAGTCTCCGCTTCGCGACGCACGCTGACGCCCTCGAAAAGCTTTTCGAGCACAACGCATCCATCGTCGAATCACACAACGCACAGACAAAGCGAGCCGTAAAACGCTATCTATCGAACGCCGCATGGCGTGTGGTCCGTGAATGCGCCAAACGCGAGCATCCCCTGACACGAGACTCGCTCAAAGGATACGCCAAAAGAGCGATCCAGCACCGACCGCTGTCGATCTGTGTTCCCAGGAACCTCTCAAGGTTGGGGCGTGCTTGGTTCCGAGCCGAGCGTTGATCAATCCTCACCGATCGGTTTGCCGAACCATCACTTTGTGCGGCCCAATCCCCTCGATCTCAAACTCATCACTCACAATCTCAAACCCGTATCGCTCATAAAACCCATACGCGACCCGACGTGCATTGCACCAGATCAGATCGTTGTGCCTCCCCCATGCATGCGCCATCCCAAACGCAAGCACCGCACCCCCCGCGCCCGTCCCGCGTGCCTCAGGATGCGAAGCCATCCCCCGAATCCGCCACGCCATCATGCCCGTTCCTGTCGTCCTATCAGGAAGTGGATCACGCATCACCGTCATGATTGCAAGAATGTTCCCCGTATCGGTGCATCGCGCCCCGACATGAAAGCTCGTCTCCAGATCATCATGTTCCATCCCCACCTGATCAATCGTCAGCGTCGGACGCAGCACGGACTGGCGCAGCGGATAGGTTTCCTTTGCATCAATCAGTTCAGGTCTAAACATCTTGCGACAACGCCTCCAAGAACACATCCCCAAACGCATCGAGCTTCGCTTGTCCGATCCCCTTGACCCGGAGCATCTCGATGCGATTGGTCGGCCGATCCTTCACCAGCGCCCGGAGCGTCGCATCCGAGAACACCACATAAGGCGGAACCCCACGCTCCTGCGCGATGCTCGTCCGCAACCCACGTAGCCGTTCAAACAACACCCGCTCATCCATATCGAGCACGATCGCCTCGCGTCCAGACTTCTGTCCTCGCACCCGCTCCTTGCTCGCTGAACCGGTCCCGATCGGATTGCTCAGCACCACATCCCCAACCCCCTTCATCACCGACACCCCAAGCTCCCCAAACCGCAGCGTCTCAAACCGATCCTCCACCACCCGCTCGAGCGCACCAATGGAAATCAGTTGATCGAGGTACATCGAGAGCTGCGCCTTCGAATACGACCCCAATAGCCCGTGGACCGCAAGCTCGTCATGCCCCCTGCTCAAGACCTTCTCGCCCTTGCTCCCTCGCGCTACATCACACACATGCGCCGCGCCATACCGCTGCCCCGTCCGAGCGACGACCGACATCAGCACCTGCGCCACCTTCGTCGAATCATGCTCGACTTCCGTTTCTCCAAGACACACATCGCACGCCTTGCATCCAACCTCAGGATCAATCGCAAGCTCTTGCCCAAAGTACTCGCTCAGCGCCTGGTGCCTACACCCCATCGAAGCGATCATCGTCCGCATCTCGCGGATGAGCCGAAGCTGCCCCGCAGGATCCGCGCCGGATTCCTCCGCACCAAACCCGATCAGCCGTTCCCACCGCCCCGCATCGCTCGGCGAATACAGCAGCAAACACTCCGCAGGTTCCCCGTCGCGTCCCGCGCGTCCCGTCTCCTGCTGATACGCCTCCACACTCTTGGGCATCGTCGCATGCACAACCAATCGAACATTGCTCCGATCAATCCCCATCCCGAACGCGACCGTCGCGACCACCACATCAAGCGTCTCATTCAGAAACGCCTGCTCCACGGACATCCGCTTCTTCTCGCTGAGCCCCGCGTGGTACGCATCCGCATCGAGCCCGTGCTCGATGAGTTCCTGCGCCAGTGTCTCCGTATCTTTCCTGCTCAAGCAGTAGACAATCGTCCCGCCGCTGTCGCCCACGCTCCGGTGCCGCCGCACCGCTTCAGCGACCTGATCCGCCGTCTTGTTGCGTGATTGAACCCGGTAGCACAGGTTCGGTCGATCGAAGGTCCCGACCAGCACTTCTGCATCCACCAGCCCGAGTTGCTCAACAATGTCGTCCCGAACCCGAGGCGTCGCCGTCGCGGTAAACGCCTGCATCCCGATCCCCGGCGCGACCGCCCGCAGTTCCTTGAGCCGACGAAACTCGGGACGGAAATCATGACCCCACTGCGAAATACAGTGCGCCTCATCAATCGCGATCCCGCCGAGCCGATCCGCATCGTGCAGCGACGCGAGGATCGTCTTGAAACCCGGAGTCACCAACCGCTCCGGAGCCGCGAAGATCAGGTTGATGGAGCCATCAAACGCTTTGGTGATGATCTCGCGTGCTTCCTCAGGTTCAACCCCAGAGTGGAGCGCCGCCGCTCCATACCCATTGAGTTCCAATCCCCGCACCTGATCCCGCATCAGCGCAATCAAAGGCGACGCAACAATCGTCACCTTCCCAGTCACCAGCGCCGGAACCTGATAGCACAAACTCTTCCCGCCCCCAGTCGGGAGCACCGTCAAACAGTCCCGCCCCTCGACCCCAGCATTGATCGCAAGCTCCTGCATCGGACGCAGCGAATCAAACCCCCACACCCGATGCACCGCTTCAGCAATCAATGGATCAGAAACAGATGTCCGCGAATCGGTAGGCATAGAGCGAGTATATTGAATCCCCCCAAACAATGCGGAATCACTGCGAAAACAAACAACAAAAATCGAACGACAAATACATCCTTCAAAAAACAAACGAGCCACCCGAAGGTGGCCCGCTTTGAGTCAGGTCTGAGTCGTGAAACTCGAGGTCTTAGCGACGGCGACGGCCAGCAAGCAGACCTGGAACCATCAACGCGATTGCGGTCGATGGAGCAGGAACGGTTGCGATCGCGAAGCTGATCAGCATCTGGTCCGAACCACCATTGGTGGATTGATCCCAGAGAAGTGAAGTCAGGTTGGTACCAGTGACTTCGATCGAGCCGCCGACTTGGTAGTTTGGAACAAGAGCGTTGTCCAAGAGGTTGCCCTCTGAGATGGTGAAGCCTTGCTCGTAATCGCTTGCAGCGACCGAAACATCAAGAGCGTCATCAAAGTCCCATACGGAGCGACCGAACAGGGTTTGTGGGGTGACATCGCCAGGGTTACCAACGAAGATCAACACGGACGCGACTGAGCGATCAAAGGTCAATGAGGTCAAGCCTTCGAGACCACCACGGAACGAGATGGATTGCATCATTCCGGTGTCAAAGTTGCTTGAGGTCACCGATTCTGATGAGAGTTCCATGCTGCTGAAAGTGAAGTTCACGGAGCCAGCAGTGCCGGTCGCGGTGTTCGTTTCAGTAGACAAGCTGGTCCAGCTCACAGTTTCGTAGCTCATGCCGTTGTGATTGATTACGCCAGCCATAGCAGGAGCACTCACGAGCAGTCCAGCCATTGCAGTTACTTTGTAATTCATTTCATCCTCCAAGATTATTGAGCGACCTAAACGCAAGAGGCATGGCCGCAGACACGCTTAACATGCGCCATAATCTGGGGAATACAACTCAATCAATTACAATTTTATCGAACGATCCGAGAATCCATCAAAAACCCCGTTAATACGAAAAAAACGAGCACCCATCAGGGTGCTCGCGAAAGGTATTTTCAACAGAGTATCGACTCAGAGAGCCAATCCATTACCGACGACGACGGCTCGCAAACGCTGCTGGAAGAAGCAGAGCAAGACCGGTCGATGGAGCAGGGATCGTCGCAGGAGCGATCGCAAAGGTGATCAGCGTCTGATCGGTACCAGCACTGGTGGACTGATCCCATGAAAGTGAGCTGAACTCGCCATTTGCCATCACAACGCCGCTCTGGTGCGTAGGAGCACCGCCACCTGTGATCAGGTTCGAGAGCACATTTGCAGCAGTGATCTGAAGACCAGGGGTGCTTTCGCTGTCAGCAAGTGCAACATCGACACCTTCGCCGAAGGTCCAGATCGCAGCACCAAGCTGGGTAAAGGTTGAAGTGTCATTTGGTGATCCGATGAGGATCAGAACCGAGCTGACCGCAGAATCGAAAGTCAGTGTGGATTGCCCGATCGAGCCGCCCATGATCGCCAGTGCCTCAGAAACGCCGTTTTGGAATGCAAGAGCATCAAATCCAGCGTCGCCGTTGTAGTCGTTGGATACGAGCGAGTCGGAGGTGACATCAACAGTCTCGAATGTGACCCCAACGCCTGCAGCAGTGCCTGAAGCGGAGTTGGAAGTGCTCGAAACGCTAGACCAGTCGATGGTTTCGTAGTTCACACCGTTGTAAGTAACAAGGTCTGCAGCCGAAACTGAGGTCAAACCAGCCAATGCGATACCATAGAGTACAAACTTCATCTCTATCTCCCTTATGAACTCTCGCTCATCTCTTTAAGTTTCTCGTAGACGGCGCCAAACAAGCCGCTCGTCATCTCAACTATGACCCATCCCGGCTCGTTTGCAAGATAATTATTGAGGATTTTCAAGAAATTTTGATCCATAACCCATTGAAGTAACAGTAGATACGATCTTTACCGGATCCAAAAGGCAATCAATTCCCCCCACAGGATCGAAAATCTCTAATTTAGAGCTATTCTAAGAAGAGACCGATAAACGCTCCTGGAGAACCGAGATGACCGACCAACCAAAGTGCCCTTATATGACCACCGCAGACGGCGCCCCGATCGCCCGTCAGCATGCATTGACCGCCGGACCGAGAGGCCCTGTCCTGATGCAGGATGTCGCCCTCCTCGAGCAGATGCAGCACTTCAACCGTGAACGCATCCCCGAACGCGTCGTCCACGCAAAGGGATCCGGCGCCTACGGCACCTTCACCGTCACCCACGACATCACCAAATACACCAAAGCCGACATGTTCTCGGAAGTGGGCAAGAAGACCGACCTCTTCCTCCGCTTCTCAACCGTCGCAGGCGAGCGCGGAGCTGCAGACGCTGAACGCGATGTCCGTGGATTCGCCGTCAAGTTCTACACCAACGAAGGCAACTGGGACCTCGTCGGGAACAACACTCCTGTCTTCTTCATCCGCGATCCTTATAAGTTCGCCAACTTCATCCACACCCAGAAGCGCGACCCAAAGACCAACCTCCGCAACAACGACATGCAATGGGACTTCTGGTCACAATGCCCAGAATCACTCCACCAAGTCACCATCCTCTTCTCGGACCGAGGACTCCCCGCCTCCTACCGACACATCAACGGCTACGGCTCACACACCTACTCCTTCATCAACAACGACAACCAACGCGTCTGGTGCAAGTTCCACTTCAAAACCAACCAAGGCATCGAGAACTGGATGGATGATCGCGGAGCCGAGACGATCGGACAAGACCGCGAATCACACCAACGCGACCTCTTCAACGCCATCGAGAAGGGCGACTTCCCGAGCTGGTCCGTCAAAGTCCAGATCATGACCCAAGAGCAAGCGGACGAGCACCAGTGGAATCCATTCGATCTCACCAAGGTTTGGCCACACGCTGACTTCCCGCTCCACGAAGTCGGACAGATGGAACTCAACAAAAACCCAGAGAACTACCACGCGGAAGTTGAGCAAGCCGCGTTCAAACCATCCAACTTCGTCCCAGGCATCGGTCCAAGCCCCGACAAGGTCCTCCAAGCACGCCTGATGTCCTACGCCGACACCCACCTCCACCGCCTCGGTGTCAACCACCACCAGATCCCAGTCAACGCACCACGCTGTCCCGTCATGCACACGATGCGCGACGGCCAAGGAGCGACAGCAGAAAACTACGGCGGAGCAACCAACTACTGGCCATCCACCCGCCCCGACGCCGTCAATCCAGACGAGAAGTTCCACGATCCCGCATGGGACCTGGGCAACTCCATCGTTGACCGCTACGACTCAGCCGTGGATCACGACGACTACACCCAGCCGGGAAATCTCTACCGCATGTTCGATGAAGGACAACGCGACCGACTCACCACGCGCATCGCGGGAGTCCTGGGAGACGCACGCGAAGAAATCCAGATGCTCCAGCTCTGCCACTTCTTCCGCGCCGACCCAGACTATGGACAGCGCATCGCGACCAAACTCGGTATCGATGTCAGCAAGATGATGCCCGGCGCGACCCACGACCAACAACCGGTCGACGCGACCCGCAACACCTGATCTTCAGACCCAACACCTACAAAAACACACGCACCGAGATGCGTGTGTTTTTTGTTTGTCTTCATTGCGTCGCGTTAAGATTCAGTCCGATCGCACAACCCATGCTGCATAATCAAGTGAGCATGCAGTGGGGGGTATTTCATCAAGAAGCGATACCCCACAAAGTCCTTGCCAACCCATCCGAGCCGTTCATAGACACAGTCCACAATCTTCGGATACTCCATCAGCAACGGAGTCGCAACAACAGGTGGATTCGATCCGATGCTCTGCACAGTCTCCGACAACGGCAGCTGTGTAAGCTCCGATTCCGTCACCTTCGTCGAATCACCACTAAAGAACGCGTGTGCATACACCTTGGGATCAAACGCAAACGCAAAGTCCTTGTGCACCTGCAGATCACACATCAACCATTCTGTAGGCACACTCACCGGCAGCGCATGCTCACCAAACTCGTTCTGCTCATCGCGATACTTGCTCGCAAAACCACGAACATACTCGCCGAACACCCAAGACTGAAGTCCACGATTCCCAACCGGACCCGGGCGCAGCATGTACTGTGTCACCCCGCCCAACCGGTTCTCTTGAAACTCCGGAGTCGGTACCGTGCTGAAGTCTGACATCAGCATCAACTCATCAGACTCAGGACACGCCGCATCAATCGGCTGAGGCCGAGGCCCATCCCGAACCGTCCCGTCATCGTTGTACGAGAACCGCCAGAACAACGGGATCCCCGTGTTGGATCGCAGCCGACGCACATCCATCAGCCCGCCCACACTCGCGGTGTCAATCATCGATGGATCGTCCGCGTTGGGCGCGATGAAGAACGACGCAAACCGCAGCCGCGCCTGCACACCCCAAATGGCGCTGTTCCCTTGGTACGCCATCTTCCGCGTCGCGTGCAAATGCTCAGGGGACACCTTCTCAGGAGTCCCGCTCGTCAGCGCCAACTGAAGCGTCGAGCGATCACCAAGATGGATCCGCACCACCTCGTCAAAGTCTTCAAACGCGTTGCGTGCCGCGTTAAGCACCGAATCCGGCGCACCCTTAACCTCGAACGCAGACAGCACCGTCTCGATCCCTGTGTGACCAGGAATATTCGGAATCATCTGGTGCGGCTCAGGCACAAGAATCATCCGCGAAACCTTCCACGCAAGATTCTTGTTGATCTTGAAGCGACGAGAAATATCCTGAGGACGACTCGGATCCGCATCCACGGCACTCAAAAGTTGTGTCATCGCGCCGCGTATCCCTTGATACGCTCGATCCATGTCTTCATCAAACTTGTTTGCCGTCTCGATCATCGGTCACCAGAAATAGGTATTTGTTCGTAAACATGCCTGTTTTCAGACACTAGGGCTATGTCTCAAGCGAGTATACCGCCAAAAGAGAATTTCGTCAATCTTCCCCTGGGAAAGTTGACGGGAAATATATTCTGTGGTACAGTCCCAGAACTACCCGGGTGTCTCTCAGTCGATGCACCCAAAAACACACCCTTCTCGGAGAGGCAATCAAATGAAAAACACAATCACCATGCTCGGAGCAGCAGCACTCGTCGCAGCGTCAGCAAACGCAACAATCGTCCAGATCGACATCAACGGCTCCGTCGACTTCGGCGGCGTCAACAACGGACAATGGCAAAACGCAAGCTCAGGCGATCCAGTCACCATGAGTTTCCAAGTCGACTCCAACAACTTCGTAGACGGCTCCTTCCCAGTCCGCGGCTACTCACTCATCCAAAACTCATTCTCGCTCACCATCGACGGAAACACCGGTGGTCTTTCAATGTCCGACCCATTCGGAACCCCATACTTCGTCATCCGCAACGATGACCCAGCTGTCGATGGATTCTTCCTTGGCACAAGTGTCGACGGATTCCCAAACGGCGTCGCAACCGACGAAGCAGGCGGATTTGGTGAATTCCGTGCGCTCTTCTCCACAACATACGAAAGCACACGCCTCGACTCGCTCGACATCCTCGGCGCTGTAGGCACCTACGACTTCGGTGGCCTTTCCGTCTTCAACTGGGGTCTCGAAGACGGGCCATTCCAACCAATGGGATTCATCTTCGACCAGTGGACCATCTCAGTCGTCCCAGCACCAGCGTCACTCCTCGCTGTCGCACCACTCGGACTCATGGCAGGCCGTCGCCGCCGCTAATCACGATTCTCTCGATCTGATCAAACAATGATTTGATATTCACATCATTCGATGACCGATCAAAAACGCCCGGCTCAACACGGGCGTTTTTTCATGCGCCCACTCGACCCAACACCGTCCCACCCTCAATGACTATCCTAGAAACAAACACAAAGAACCAATCAAACGGAATCTCACCATGCCCCGCCTCAAAGACAAAGTCGCACTCATCACCGGAGCAGCCCAAGGCATCGGGCTCGCCATCGCACGCGAGTTCCACAACCAAGGCGCCACCGTCATCCTCAGCGACCTCAACGAATCCAAGTGCGCAGCGCACGCGAAGGAACTCGGAGATCGCGCTGAATCCATCCAACTCGACATCAGAGTCGAATCCCAGTGGCAGCGTGTCATCACACACATCCGCTCCAAATACAACCATCTCGACATTGTGGTCAACAACGCCGCGATCACTGGTTTCGATCAATCCCCGCAACCGCACGATCCAGAACACGCGACACTCGAAGAATGGCGCCGCGTCCATGAAACGAACCTCGACGGCACCTTCCTTGGATGCAAACACGCCATCGCCGCGATGCGTCACAATCCGAAGACCATCGGGTCCATCATCAACCTCGGATCCCGCTCAGGAGTGGTGGGGATCCCACGCGCCGCCGCATACGCATCAAGCAAAGCCGCGATCCGCAACCACACCAAGTCCGTCGCGCTCTACTGCGCCGAAGAAGGACTCAACATCCGCTGCAACTCCATCCAACCCGCCGCGATCCTGACACCGATGTGGGAACCCATGCTCGGAGACGGACCAGACCGCGAAGCCAACATCGCGAAGTTCGTCGCTGGGACTCCTTTGAATCGATTCGGGACAGTCGAAGAAGTCGCCGCCCTCGCCGTGCATCTCGCGAGCGACGAATCCGCCTACACCACTGGGGCCGAGTTCAACCTCGATGGAGGCATGCTCGCGGGAACCGCAACCCCACCCGCGCCAGCAAGCACCTAGCAAAAACGCCAGCAAGAAGCCAGCAAACAGCTCGCCCTATCCGCGATCAACCTTTCGGTAGTGAAGTGATGTAGTCCGTCAATCCGGACAAGAACATCTGCACCGAGATCGCGACCATCAGCATCCCCATCACCCGCTCAAGCGCCACCAATCCGCGCTGACCCAGCCGACCCGCGAGCCGCTCACCGAGCAGCAACACACCCGCCGCGCCAGCCCACGCGATGCACACCGAGCCCAACCAAGTCTCTGGAGATCCAACCCCGTTCTCCGATCCGCCGCTCCCCATCAGCATCACCATCGCCAGCGCCGAAGGGCCCGCAAACAAAGGCACCGCAAGCGGCACAATAAACGGCTCGCTCATCTCCTCCGATTCCATGCTCAGCTTAATACTCGGAAAGATCATCGGAAGCGACAATAACATCAGAATCATCGCCCCCGCGATCGTCAGCGCCGACTGCGAAATATGCAGTAGCTCCAAGACATACCGACCAAGAAACAAGAAAGTAATCAACGCGAGAAGCGCAAAGACAAGTTCCCGAACCAAGACCTTGGTCCGCCGTTCCTTCTCAACACGCGACAAAATACTCGCAAAGAGCGGGATCAACCCGATCGGATCAATGATAAAGAACAGCAGCACAGCGTTGGAGATCATGCCCAACTCTAGGACGCAAGCAACACCAGCAATCAAAGCGAGCAAGTATCACGCATCCGTGTTGCTATGCAGCGCAAAGTAGTTCCCCTCCGAATCCTCAATCAACACCCGGAACCCATG
>JARGNC010000059.1 GCA_029212425.1 Phycisphaerales bacterium | reverse complement strand
TGGCCGATGGAGCATGTGATGGTGACCTTTGAAAACGGCGCGATCTCGGCGCACGCGAACAACGATGCGTCGTCACCGATCCAACTGCTGCGGTTCGAGGGCGAAAGCTACTCCGGCGCGGCGGCATCGCTCGACGACACCTACTACTCCGACCAGTACGGCTGGGTCCCCGATGGGTTTATCAGCATGGGGGCTAATGAGTTCCTCTGGATCGAAACCGTCAGTTTGACGGCAGGACTCAATGTCTACGAGGGTGGGATGCGGATGATGCGCGAGAACCACTCCTATGACGCGATCCTCGGGACCGATGGATCAGACAATGCGTGGATGTGGGGCGGGACGATGACCCACAACTGGTACAGCGCTGAATCACTGGGCGCGTACGAGGTGACTTATGAAGTCTTTGTCGGCGATGCGTCGGGAAACGCGCTAAGCGCGTACACCAGCGACACAGTGACGCTGTATTTCAACGCGGTTCCATCACCAGCGGCGCTTTCGGCGCTTGGTCTTGGTGGTCTGGTCGCGGCTCGTCGGCGGAGGGCGTAAACCATGAGGCAACGAACTTCATATCGAGCGGCATCAACTGTACTTGCACTCGCTGCTGGGATTGTCCACGCGGATGTCCCGCAGATGGGCGGCGGGATGAGCCATCTGCTGGTGTCGGTTTTCAATCAGCAGGTGTTTGTGAACTTTGAATCGCCTGCGATGTCCATAGTCGAGTTGCAGGAAGGATCGGAGAACTTTGAGGGATCAGCGTCGGTGCTCGACGGGACCGGTCACAACTCACAGTTTGGGTGGCTTGCGAACGGGTTTATCTCGCTGCCCCCAAGCAGCGGGGTCTTTGTCCGCGTGCTCGAGACCTCGACGCACCTGTCGGTGTATTCGGAGTTTGGTTATGACCCGATCCTGGGCACCAATGGATCGAGCACCGTTTGGCAATGGGGCGGCGCCATGACGCACAACTGGTACGCGAGTGATGTGATGGGCCCCCACCATGTTTCGTACGAGGTGTTTGTCGGCGACTTGCTCGGGAATCCGATCGATGGGTGGACAAGCGGGACGGTCGATCTTTCGTTTTCCTACGGCACGGATCTGAGTGATCGGATCGGGACGCGGGGTTCGGTTTCGACGCAGACCATACCAGCACCTGGGTCGCTGGGTGTGCTGTGCGGATTGGTGTTTGCTGGTCGACGGAGACGCTGAAAAAACTCTGCGTTGTAACTCATTCTGTGCCGGGCGACTGAACCGATTGGTCAGTCGCTCGGCTTTGTTTTTCTGTGCAGCGATTGGTCATGGGGGCTATGCTGATTCGTATGGAGATGATCGCAATGGATACCGGATACCCACGCTTGCCGACCGACACTGACAATGGGCTGCTCCTGATTATTTCAGGGCCGTCTGGGGTCGGGAAGACCACAATCACGCGGGGTGTTGAGCGTGGGATCGGGGATTCGGTGTTTTCGGTCAGCTACACCACACGCGCGAAAACCGAAGCGGATACGGAGGGGGTGGATTACCACTTCATCTCTGATGAACGATTCGAGGAACTCGAACAAGAGAACGCGTTTCTCGAATCCGCGGATGTCTTTGGTAAAAAGTACGGCACGCGCAAACGCTGGGTCGACGAGCAGCTCGCTCGCGGGCGGTTGGTGATTCTGGAAATCGATGTGCTTGGGGCACAGCAGGTGAAAACCGCGATGCCTGACGCTTTTGCGATGTTTATCCTCCCTCCGAGCGAGGAAGAACTCCTCAACCGACTCCAGAATCGGAAACGGGAATCGGAGGAGCAGATTCAAAAACGCTTCGCCGAAGCGAAGCGGGAGATCGCGTTTGCGAAAGAATCGGATGTGTACGACACCTTTGTGATCAACGAGGATGTCGATCGTGCGATTGCTGAAGCGATTGAGAAGGTCGCGCAGGCGCGGACCGCTCAGGGGAAATGAACGCTTAGCAGCTTTCTGGGCACTGGTCTGAGCTCTCGTAGCAGAACTCTTCTTTGACGATCTTGCCGTTCTCTACGGTGTAGGTCGCGATTTCTTTCATGCGCATGCGTGGGAAGGCGTTGACCTTGGATTCCATATCGAGATCGAAGATCACGCTGAAGCTGTTTTGACCGATGAATGGGCCTTCGACTTTGCAATCGTGGCAGGTGACTTCTTCTTGCCATTTCTTGTATTTCGCGACGAGTTCTTCGCGGGTGTTGAACTCTCGGCCGTCGCCTTCGATGCTGATGAAGTTGTTGACGAAATGCTTGTCCCAGAGCTTGGAATCGTGCTCGACGAAGTCTTCCGCTGGGGTTTTGCAGTGCGCAACGAGGTCGTTGGCGATTTGGCTGATCGTGGCGGTTGCGGTGGTCATTGGATTCTCCTTATTCGAATGGTTTTGTTTGTGTCCTGTTCGGAGTATAGAGCGCTCCATTCCAAGAATGGCGATGATCGAGTTAAATTGAGCGCGCAACGATCAAGACTCTGTCAAATCAATCGTTTAAGGCTGAATTATGGCTTGGGATGCGGTCATATTCGTGGTAGTCTCGACCTTCAACCTAGGAATTTTGCCATGTCAGTCTTTGGATTCATTGTGTGTGCTTGTACTCTTTCGCTCGCGCCGATCGGCGCGAGTGTGTCATCGCGCCCTGCGGATTCCAAGGCGGGTCCGATTGACCGTTCGCTTCGGTTGACGGATGTGGGTGCTTCCATCGGGATTGGTCCGGCGCGGCATCAGCCTGGGATGGGGACGGGCATGAATGCTGCCGATTACGACAACGATGGTGACATAGATCTCTTTGTCGCTGGCGGATTTGGGGATGCATGCCAGCTGTATCGAAATGAGGGGGGCGTGTTTACCGATGTTGCTTTGGACTCTGGATTGACTGATCTGAGCAGCGCGCGATCCGCGTTGTGGTTTGATGCTGATGGAGACAACCTGCTTGATCTTGTGATCCTGCACGACCAGTTTCAAGACGCAGGCGCACTTGGTCCTCGCACGCTTGCGTTGTATCAGCAGCAATCGGATCACAGCTTCGTAGAAGTCACCATCGGATCTGGGTTGGACACCATCCCGCTGCTGAACACACAGACACACGCGGGCGCGATCGCGGCGGGAGATCTCAACGGCGATGACCTACTGGACCTGGTGGTCACTACTTGGGATCAGGGGGTCTGGGTTTTTCGCAATGACGGCTTGATGCAGTTCACGGACATAACAGAGGATTCTCCGCTTGATGGGGTTGAGAGCACCTTCTGGCAGCCGGTGATGTTTGATCAGGACGGAGATGACGATCTTGATGTGTTTATCGCTCACGATTTCTTCGCGAACTTCATGTTGGACAATGATGGGACCGGGTCGTTCATTGATGCCGCATCGGATCTCGGGGTTGACTCTGCGTTCAATGAGATGGGGGTCGCGGTTGGTGACTGCGACAATGATGGCGACTTTGATCTGTATGTCTCGAATCTTTATGGATCGCCGGGTGGGGATCAGGAACACAATGTGTTCTTTACCAAATCCAACACAGACGCAGGATACACAGAAGACGCTGTCGCGCTGGGGGTCGACAACGGGGGGTGGGGATGGGGGACGGTGTTTCTCGACTTTGATAATGACGGGCGGCTCGATCTTGCTGAGGTCAACGCGATCGAGTTTGGGGGCGCTGATGTGCCTTGGAAACTCTGGATGAATCGCGGCCCGATGGTTGGGGCTCCGGAATACATCGCACGCGAGGCAGAGATCGGGTTTGATTCGGATGATTATGGATCTGCACTGGTCCATGCGGACATTGATCGCGATGGGGATCTTGACCTTGCTACGACTGTGATCAACCGGCCTGTCCGTGTGTTCAAGAGCAATACGACGGTTGCTCGTCCATTCAATCATTGGCTTGTTGTCCGTCCACGCATGCCTGGGACGATGAACACGCGAGCGATCGGCGCGGTGGTGATTATCAAGACTGGCAATGTATCGCGGATGCGGCTGATCAGCGCGGGCACAAGCTTCATGGCGCAGGTTCCCGCGGAAGCACACTTCGGACTTGGGAACGCGACAAGTATTGACGAACTCATCGTCCGCTGGCCCAACGGGACTCAGACAGTCCTGACCGATGTGGACACGCGGCAGGTCATCGATGTGACCCCTGCTGTTCCTCGCAGCGGATCCGGACTGGTTGAATACCTGCGATCCAAGCTCCGATCGAAGTGATCTTCTCTCAGTTCAGATCCATTTAAGAAATGCTTAGCGTTGGTGCTTTGCTTCCTTTGCCCATGGATGCGAGGGTGACCTGCGCGACGAGTTGGTCGGCGAGTTGGTTGAGGGATGCGGGGAGTTGTGGGCCGCCTGCCGTGTCGGGATCGAAGTTTTTGGTTGGGTTCCCGGAGTCCATGTTTTGACGGAGCGCGGTGTTGATGGGGATGGATCCGAGGAATGGGAGACCGAGTTTCTGCGACATCTGTTGCGCGCCGCCTTTGCCGAAGATGTCGTATTCTTTGCCGTCGTCACCGATGAAGTAGGACATGTTCTCGACGACCCCGAGGCGTTCGACGCCGAGCGATTCGAACATGTTTGCGGCGCGGACCGCATCGTCCTGCGCAACTTTCTGAGGGGTGCACACAATGACCGCGCCGGTGAGTTGGACGCTCTGGGCGAGGGTCAGTGGGACATCTCCGGTGCCTGGTGGGAGGTCGATGATGAGGTAGTCGAGTTCGCCCCACTGCGTGCGTTCGATGAGTTGGTGGAACGCTCCGTGCGCCATTGGGCCGCGCCAGATGAGTGGCTTTTCTGGATCGACGAGTTTGCCCATTGTGATGGACTTGATGCCGTGGACGAGGAAGGGCTGGAGTGTGGATTCGATGACGGCTTGGTCCATCGCGTCGAGTCCGAGCATGGTGGGGAGCGATGGGCCGTAGATGTCGCCGTCGAGGACACCGACGGAATGTCCTTTGCGCGCCAGTCCGATCGCGAGATTCACAGCGACGGTGGATTTGCCTACGCCACCTTTACCTGCGCCGACCGCGATGATGTGCTTGACGCCTGGAACACCTGCGGCGTTGTTGTTTTGCGGAGTGCTTTGTTGGGTTTGATCAGCCGGCTTGGATTGATCCGCGCTGGTCTTGGTGTCGCTCTTGAGTTTGAGAACGACTTCTCCCGCGTGGTCTACGAAGTCGATGACGAGTCCGAGGGAATCCACGCCTTGCTCTTTTGCGCTGGCGCGGATGAGTTGCTCTGCGAACTTGCCGAGGTTGGAGAGTGTGCTGCGGTCCGGCTGTGGCTGATCGGGGTGTCCCTGCGTGTAGCAGATACGGACGGAGGCATCGGTCGAGCAGACGGCAACATTGACCACACATCCGCGGCTGACGATGTCGCCTCCATCGGGATGGGAGACTCCGGAGAGGGCTTCGTTGATGAGTTCTTTGGTGAGTGACATGGCGGGGTCTTTCAGAGGGAATCGCTTCAAAAACAGGGATTCGTGCGTGGAGAACCGGTATAACCGGAACTGGACAAATCATAGACATCGGAGTTTTTCAATGATGCTGCAATACGAAGAATCAACGGGCGTTTGGCTGGTCGATACGACTTACAAAGCACACCACCGAGCATGTCGCTCGGGATGAATGGGAGGTTGAAACCTATGAAGACTACAAATACAAAGCTGTTCGGCTTGGCACTGTTGATCGCTGGGCTTGCGGGCACCGCGTCCGCTGTTGAACCACAAAGCAACGACGCGGACCTCTTGCGTGGACCTGAGGTTGTTGAAACTTCTGGACCAGACGCGGGTGATTCGATGACCGGCTCCGCGGAAGCTTCGCGTAAGGCTGGTGACATGCCGTTCCGGTCATATGTGAACGCTGTTCGCGGGTTGAACAAAGCCGCGAAAGACAATCCTGAGCTGGCGCTGACTGAAGAACAGCAATCAGCGATCAAAGAAATCAGCCAATCGCACCAGAAGAAGATGCGTGCGTTTATGCAAGAGCACAAAGAAGAGCTCGATGCACTGCGTCCACAACGAGCTGAGCGGGGCGAACAGGCTCAGAGAGGCGAACGCGGCCAACGAGGCGGAGAAGCGAAAGGGGAACGCGGCGAACGCACTGCGGAGGATCGTCCACAGCGCCCTGAACTTTCTCCGGCGGAACAGCAGCGCAATCGCGAGAAGCTCGGCGAGCTGATGGCGAAAGCACCATCGGACCAAGAAGCGAAGAAGCAACTCTGGGCCGTGCTCTCCGAGGACCAGCAATCCGCGGTCAAAGGGAACATCGAGAAAATGCGGAAGGCACGCGAGAAACGCGTCGACCAAGCACTCTCGAAGGAGCGGAAAGAAATGGGCTCAGATCAAGCTGCAAAGAAAGGCGAGCGGAAACGACCTGAACGCAAGCAGCGTCCTGAGCGTGCTCCTGAGCCGAGCATTGATGACTGATTCCCTGCGTTGACTGGATTCATCCAGTCATCCACACAAACCACACCATCCTGATTCCTTCAGGCGGGCAGCGGGCGGAAACGCTCGCTGCTTGTTTTTTATGACTCGTGCTGGGTGCTTGTGAACTTCGAACCGATGACCGGGATTTGGGTTCTGCGGATGGTGATGATGACCAAGCTGCTGATGAAGACGATGACTGCCATGATGAAAAGTGATGGGCCTTCGAGCGGTGCGAGGTTTTCGTTTCCGAGCGCAACTGGATCAATCGACACGCCGAGCTTGGTCAGGTGCGCCATGATCGCTCCAGAGATGACACCTACGGAACCAATCGCGCCCAGGACGCTGGTCTTTGGAACGAGCAGAAGTACCACACAGACAAGCTCGGCGATCGCGGTCGCGATGCGTCCCATCGGCTCTGCGCCGAGGACTTCGAAGAGCGCGACGGTTTCAGGTGCGCCAGTAAGTTTGAAGAAGAGGGTTTGGCCGAGGATAAACGCGACGATGACCTGGAGTATCCAGCTTGTGATCAGGAGCGGTTTTGGGAGTGATTGATTCATGATGGTTTCCTGTGATTGGTGCAGTAGATACCCACATCAACCGCGGGGCTTGATCAATATTCCATCAATTTGAATGCAAGTGGAACGACCGGGTGAAATCGCGGTTCAAGCGGCAAAATTGTTGTTTTGGTGATCATCATTGAGGAGCGACGAAGCAAGCTCGAAGAGCTTTGGAAAGTCAATCGGCTTGTTGACATACGCGGTCGCTCCAGCGATAAAGCAACGATCTTTTTCCGCTTGCAGCGTATGTGCAGTGAGCATAACAATCGGTGTGGTCACCCCTGCTTCTCGGAGTCGGCGTGTACATTCGATGCCGTCCATGTTTGGCATCGAGATATCCATGAAGATGATGGAGTAGTCCAAACTGTGTGCCTTCGCATACATAACTGCTTCGAATCCCAAATAACCATCTTCCACTGTTTCAATCGAGAGTCCGCGTCTTCTGAAGTGATGCTGGACAAGACGGCGATTATCCATCCCATCTTCGACAAGCAAGAACCGGTGAGAAGCGAGATTCAATATTGGTGCTGGTTGTTGTGGCACCTCTGAGGTTTCATCTGTCTGAAGACCCTCGGCATCTGCAACCAGGAAAGTACAGGTGAATCGAGAACCGACCCCTCGTTGTGATTCCACTGCAAGATCCCCACCGAGGTCTCGTGCGATCTGACGAGAGATGGTCAACCCGAGACCTGTTCCGCCGTAGACACGCTTGGTTGATGGTCTTTCTTGTGTGAACGAATCAAAGACGGATTCGAGGTGTTCTTTGTTGATCCCGATTCCGGTGTCTTGGACCGCGATCAGGATTTCGAACTGTTCCTTTGCTTCCGATCCTTGTCCAACAGGTGCGGAGCCGAGTGATCTCGCGTTCACTTCAATACTGATTTCACCTGCAGTGGTAAACTTGATCGCGTTTCCGATCAGGTTTGTGACCATCTGCTTGATCCGCGTTGGATCGGTCACGACCATATCGGGAAGCCCCGACTCGATCTTGGTGTGCAAATCGAGATGCTTCTTTTTCGCTTTGAAATCCATCATCTCGATGACTTCTGACAGGATTTCGTTGATCGAACAAGGGATCTTCTCGTATTTGATTTCACCTGTTTGGATCTGAGAAACATCAAGGATGTCGTTGATGAGGTTGAGCAGGTGGACCGAGTTCTGGCAAACGGTCTGCATCGATCGTGCTTTGGTATTCTGATCTGATTCCTCATCGAGCGCGATTTCTGAATACCCAATGATCGCCGTCAACGGCGTGCGGATCTCGTGGCTCATCCGCGCGAGAAACTCGGTCTTCGCTCTGTTCGCGTGCTCCGCGTGTTCTTTCGCGATCAGCAGGTCTGAAGTCGCGACAGCAACCTGCTGCTCGAGTTCCTGTTTCTCGCGATGGATCGATTCATTGAGTTGTCGTGCCAATCGTTTGGCGCTCAGCGAGAGTTTGAACTCATCAAGGTTCGCTGCGAACTTCCATGTGAAGTACGCGAGTGGGAGCAGCATCAACGCGAGCAAGCGATACGCGGGCCAAACAAACAGCACGATCGAGGACACATAGCCACAGATCGCACAGAACATGAAGATCCACGCAAGATCCATGAGTTTGGTGTTGCGGTCTTCAGGTTCTTCTTGGAGATACGCTTTGCGCCAGAAGACAAAGATCTTCAGGTAGCCACCGATCACGAGGAGGTTGAACGCGACGAGGAACCAGACCCAGACCCAATCGGTGTCGCCTTCTTGACTGGTCATGCAGTGCGTGCGTGCGACATACCCGCCGTCGCCGGTGAAGAAATCGACGAATGCGTAACCTGTGTGAGATGAATGTTCGTGCTCAACGATGCACTGTGCATCATTCCCCCAGAGAAATGACAGCGGGCCGGAAGCTGAATCTGACTTTCCATTCGAGATCGAAGCGATGCCATAGACACTGAGCACGCATAAGCACACAAAGATCAGGGGCAACCAGAATCGACGAATAAACGGTTTCACAGTGCTTTTTTTCGACCACACTGGAAAGCTGGTCTAGAAAAAAGAATCAACAAAACCGAATCTTATAATATTGGGTGGGTCTACCTAATCGAAAAACATTGCCGTCGGTCAACGAGCGAAAACCGTGATGATTCCGATTTTTTTGAACTCTGTGCGCGATTAGGTTGCGGACAGTTCGCTCATATCAAGCGTGACGGGAACGAAGGTCCGCTGCACCTTATTTTCAAACTCTGCTGGGAATTTTTCCATGATCGTGCGGACCGCCCAGCTGTTGCCATCCGCGAGGCCGCAGATGGTGGTTCCCGGCATAGATCCCATAGATCCAGCGATTTCACGCGCGAGATCGAGGTCTTTGGATTTCGCATCTCCAGACTCGATCCGGGACATGATCTGGTACAACCAGCCCGAACCCTCACGGCAAGGGGTGCACTGTCCGCATGATTCATGCTTAAAGAATCGCGTGATGTTGCGCGCTACCGAGACCATGCAGGTGTCCTCGTCGAACACGGTTGGACCTGAAGTTCCCAGTCCGAGCACATTGTGCTGACGACCGATGTCGAAGTCCATGCACGCGTCGTATTGGTCAGTCCCGAGGATGCCCATGGACACGCCGCCGGGGATCGCGGCTTTGTATTTCTTGCCGCCTCGGATACCGCCGCAGTAGTCTTCGATGAGTGTGCGGAGCGGGACACCGAGCTCGAGCTCGTAGCAACCGGGCTTCTCGACATGTCCGGAAACGCCCATCAGCTTGGTGCCGTAGGAAGGTGGGCCGCCGATACTGGATTCGACACCCAGTTCGCAGAATGCCTTTGCGCCCTCGGTCATGATCCAAGGCAGGTGCGCCAGAGTCTCGACATTGTTGATGATCGTCGGACGACCAAAGAGGCCCTTGATCGCTGGGAACGGAGGTTTGATGCGAGGCCATCCTCGTTTGCCTTCGAGCCCTTCGAGGAGCGCGGTTTCTTCGCCGCAGATATACGCGCCTGCGCCGCGGTGGACATAGCAATCCGCGACGAATGGATCGCCTGAACTGTTGCCGCTCTGGTTGATGAGGCCTTTGTCGCCGAAGATGCCGTTGTCGTACGCCTCTTTGATGGCGTTCTCGAGGACCTTTGCTTGGTGGTGGTATTCGCCACGGATGAAGATGTACGCTTTGGTGAGTCGGCAAGCGTACATGCAGATCGCGATGCCTTCGAGCATGCCGTGAGGATCGAAGTCCATCAGGAGTCGGTCTTTGAAGGTGCCTGGTTCGGATTCATCCGCATTGATTGCGAGGTAGCGTTCGCCGCCGTCTGGTTCTGGGAGGAAGGTCCATTTGAGTCCGCAAGGGAATCCTGCGCCGCCGCGTCCTCTGAGGACGGAGTCTTTGACTTCCGAGGTGACCTCGGAGGGTTTCATGGAGAGCGCTTTGCGGAGTCCCTCGTAGCCGCCGGTTTTGACATACTCGTCGTATCCGACGACATGACGATCGCGGATGTGCCCGAACGGGGCGGTCGGGATGCGCTTGAGCAGGATGTGCTCGGAGAGTGTGTTGTCCCATGCTTTCTTCGGCATTGATCGGCTCCAACTGATTTGACGGCAACTGCCCCGATTCTAGCCGATGAACCGCCCAATTGTGCATCAGGAGGGGTCTGGAGCGGTATGCTCAGGCATGAATATCCTCGTACTCGGCGGCACACAGTTCAGCGGCAGGGCGTTTGTCGAACAAGCGACCCAAGCAAACCACCAGATCACCCTCCTGCACCGATCCCCGCAGAACCCTGGACTCCCATCGAGTGTCCGAAGATTGGTCGGGGATCGTGATCCGGAGAAGGGGGCTGGGCTTGGAGAGATCCAGAAACTGATCGATGCGGGAGAACGGTTCGACGCGGTTGTGGACATGTGCGGGTATGTGCCTCGCGTGATGCAGGCAAGCTGCGAGATGCTCAAAGATGTATGCGACCTGTATGTGTTCACCTCGACCATCAGCGTCTACGACAAAGACAGCGGCGATGAAACCCCGGACGAGGACTCCAAGAAGATCGATCTTGAAGACAAGAGCGTCGAAGAAGTGAACGGCGAAACCTATGGCGGGCTCAAAGTCCTCTGCGAACAAGTCGTCCGGTCGTGGTATCCCGAGAACCACTGCATCGTCCGCCCCACCGTCATCGCAGGTCCGAACGATCCGACGGATCGGGTCACCTGGTGGACACGGATGATGGGAGAGCTTGATGCGATGATCATTCCGAGTCCGCCGAGCGGGCTTGCGGGTTTTATCGACTCGCGCGATCTCGCGGCGTTCTTCCTCCGCTGTATTGAGAATCAGATTTCCGGGATCTACAACGCGGTCGGTCCTGAGGTGGGCTTGGGTTTGCATGACTTCATCACACGCACGCACGCCGCGATGGGATCCAAGACCAGACTGATCGAGCTTGATGAATCCAAGATGGAATCGCTGGAACTCAAACCTTGGGTGGACATCCCGACCTACGCGCCGGAAGAGGGTCAGTTCATGTATCGAATTTCTTCACAGCGTGCGATCGACAAGGGATTGACCCTGCGTCCGCTCGAAGAAACGATGCTTGCGGTCCGTCAATGGGATGTGGAGCGTGGACTGCCTCAGCTCAAAGCGGGGATCTCTGTAGATCGGATGAAGGAGTTGGTGGGATCGCTCTAGATTCTGAAACGACTTCACTGATCGTTGCGGAACTCGACTTCTTCGATTGTGGTTTTGCGAAGAGTGACCTTCTGGCCGTTGATTTCACCTTGGGATTCCTGGGTGGATTTGGAGACGGTTGTGGTCTCTTTCTTGGTATCAACGGGCTTGGTCGTCGAATGCCAGAGGTGACCGAAGAATCGGCCGACGGCTCGTGAGATCGGGATGTCCTTATCGTTCTTCACGCTCTATTCTAGAACACCATGACCACCAAGATCGACAAGACCCCATCCCGCTGCGCGTGGGCGCGAACCGATTCCGAGATCGTGTACCACGATGAAGAATGGGGCGTTCCCAATCGTGATGAGCACCATTTGTTCGAGATGCTCACGCTCGAAGGGGCGCAGGCGGGGCTGAGCTGGTCCACGATCCTCAACAAGCGAGATGGGTATCGCAAGCTTTTCAAGAAGTTCGATCCCAAGAAGGTCGCGAAGTTCACGCAAGACGATATCGAACGGCTCATGCTCGATCCGTCCATCGTCCGCAATCGACTCAAGATCGAATCCACCGTCAACAACGCGAAAGCGGTGCTTGAACTCTACAAACAAGACACCACCTTCAGCGAACTCATGTGGTCGCATGTGGACGACACGCCGATCGTGAACAACTTCAAATCACTCAAGGATCTCCCGGCTCAGACCGAGCTGAGCAAGCACATCTCGAAGGACCTCAAGAAACACGGGTTCCGGTTCGTCGGACCAACCGTCATCTACGCGATGATGCAAGCGTGCGGCATGGTCAACGACCACGCGACAAACTGCCCGATGCATCAGGCGTGCGCGAAACTGAAATAAAGGTTGGCTTTCCTTAGAGGTCTTCTTTGACCGCGCCTGTGCCTGCGGATTTGTAGGTGCCGTTCTGGACCTGCTCGATGAGTTCGACGGTGCGCTCAGGGGTGAGGTTCTCGTGGAGGTCCTCGTTGATGAGCGCTGCGGGGGCTGTGCCGCACGAACCGATGCATTCGAGCTCGACGAGCGTGAACTTGTTGTCTGGGGTTGTCTGACCAACATCGATCCCGAGCTTGGACTTGATCGCTTCGGTGCAATCGGTCGCGCTGCAGAACTCGCACGCGATGGAGCGGCAGACGGAGATGAGGTTCTCGCCCTTGTTGTGCTCCCAGTATTCTTCGTAGAAGGTGACGGTGTCGAGAACTTCCGATGGCGCGATGTCGAGGACCTCAGCGATCTCTTTCATCGCTTGGTGGGG
>JARGNC010000058.1 GCA_029212425.1 Phycisphaerales bacterium | reverse complement strand
CACGATGCGATAACACATCGCCGATGATCTTGCGGATCTTGGGGTTGTCGTCAACAACCAGCACACGCTTCCCGATCAGCAGCGGATCTTTCTCGCGTTGGATGAGTGCTTCGTCCACGCCGAGCAGGTTCTGTGGTCCTTCAGAAACACAACGCATTCGATCCTTGATAGACGATACATCGCTCAGAATCCGATCAATGTGCCTGCTCGTTTCGGGATCGGCATTCTTCTGGTGTTCTCTGAGCCAATCAATCTCGTGAACAATGTCGTCGAGCGGCGCGTTGATCTCGCCTTCAAATCGACCAGAAACGGTCTGGTTGGTGGTCGTGCGTTCCGTGACCAACAACTGGAGCATGTGGAGCGCCATCGCGATGTATCTGCCGAAGATTTCCGCAAACTGCCGATCTTGGTCGTCGAACGCGCCGGGTTGTTTGGACTCGATGTCCATAATCCCGATCACTCGATCGCAGACTCTGAGCGGGACGGTCAAACTCGAACGCGCACCGCTGAGTCCCGGAAGGAACCGGTTGTCGGTGAGCGTGTCATAGCAGATGTAGCTCTCGCCGGTCTTCGCGACATGACCCGAAATCCCGGAGCCCTCGGTTTCAAGATACAGATCAAGGTCCTGAATCTCAAGAGGCAACCCAGACTGCATCACAGGCTGCAAGCGATTGGTCTTCTGGTCAGTCAAGAAAATCACAAAGTGATCGGAGCGAAGCAGATCATGCGAGTATTGAATCACGCGTTGTTCGAGCAGTTGCAATCGCTCGAGCGCGTTCATTTCTTTGATCTGATCGACATCCATCCGCACAAGCTCGAATCCGGCGCGATCGATCGCGTCCATCTTCTGCTGGGTACGCTGCGCGATGGTGACGTCACGGACGATCGCTGCGATGCGTCCGGTTTGTACCTCGTCGCCATCAATCCGTGCGATCCCAGTGATGTACACATCGAATGACCGCAATCCCTGATCGCAGGACACCCGATGCTTGGTGACCATCGCATTGCTTGCAGGAGCGAGCCCCTGCGGAACTGGGCTCTGCATCGATCCCGGCATCGCATCCACGGCTTGCACACACAACGTATTCACACGATCCCGAACCGATTCATCCAGCGACTCGAAGTACTCGTTGGACCAGAGCAACTCCCCTTCAGGATTCACAATGCACACGCCTTCACCCAACGCTTTGAGCACGGCGGCAACACTCGACTCGTCCGGCTGGACAACGATCTCGTAGCGATCGCCCAGCGTCTCTCTGAGCTGAGCTGTTTCCTCCGGAGAGGCGCCGACAAGTACGAGTTTGGGTTGAGTCTTGACCATCGAGAACTGCAATATACTGATCCGGTGAAGCGAATGCCTCGGTTTGAAAGACCGGCTCTGAAAAGTGTATTCGTATGCCAGCCCCGACGGGTCCACCAACATCCGAGCTTCTTTGCAGCTAGTATCGGATTGTGCACGATGGAGCCCACAGAACTCTATGATTTTGGTCCGAGAAATCTCGAAAACTTTCGGCCCACTCCGTGCGGTCACGGATGTCTCCTTCGAACTCGGTGAAAACCAAGTTGTCGGGCTCCTCGGCCCCAACGGAGCGGGCAAAAGCACCACTATCCGCATGATGACGGGGTTTTTGGCCCCAGATTCGGGAACCATCACCATCGCGGGATACGACATCTCCAAGCAGCCTTCACTCGCGAAGTCGAAGATCGGTTACCTCCCAGAACAAGCACCGATCTACCCCGAAATGTCGGTGCGAGGATACCTCAAGCATCGAGCGAAACTTTTTGGGGTCGAAACACGAGAAATCAAGCCTGCGATCGAGCGAGCGATGGACCTGTGCCACATCACGCAGGTCGCTAAACGACGCGTCGGACAGCTCTCCAAAGGCTACAAACAACGCGTAGGACTCGCTGGAGCGTTGATTCACGACCCGCCGGTGCTGATCCTCGATGAACCCACCAACGGCTTGGACCCATCCCAAATCCGCGAATCTCGCTCTCTGATCCGAGATCTAGCGCAGGACAAAACCATGCTGGTGTGCTCGCATATCCTCCCTGAAATCGAGCGTGTATGCGATCGCGTGATGATCATGAATCGTGGACAAATCCAAGCCGACGGCTCCCCCAAAGACCTCATCAACTCCACCCCAGGCCCGATCCGCTACACCGTCGAGATCCGAACGAACCCAACCGCTGGAATCGCGCACGCTTTGCGCGTCCTCGCAGCGGTGCCGGGAGTCGATTCAACCATCGCGGATGAATCCCAGCCCGACGATTCGAGCCGAGGCTGGTGCCGAGTGATTGTCAACGCGATGCCCAACGAGAGCGATCTGCGTGAACCGATCGCCGGAGCTGCGGAAGACAAAGGATTGTTCATCCGCGAACTGAGTCAGCATCGACAGACACTCGAATCGATCTTCATGTCGCTCATCGACAACCCCGATGCGCATCGAAATGAATCCCAAGCGGGTACCAAAGCAATCGGGGTGCACGCATGATGAGCACGCTGTTGTCTCAGCTCAGCACCGCGTGGAGACTCATCTGCACGATCGCGCTCCGCGAACTGGTGTCGATGTTCCGTGTCCCAGCGGGATGGATCATCATCGCGCTCTTCGCGTTCTTGTCCGCAGTGCTGTTCGTGAACCAAACCCTGGTCCCGGGACAGCCGGGATCGATGCGTTATTTCTTTGCGGCATCCGCATGGTTGTTGATCCCGATCGCGCCAGCGATCTCGATGCGATTGATGTCCGAGGAGTACAGGACAGGGAGCTTTGAGTCGTTGCGGACAACCCCTGCAGGTGACTGGGCCGTCGCGTGCGGCAAGTACCTCGGATCGATCCTCTTCCTCGCGTTGATGCTCGTCCCGTCTCTCGTGTACCCCATCATGCTCGCGATGCTCAGCGATCCGATGCCCGATCCAGGTCCTATTTTGGCCGGCTACCTCATGCTCCTGCTCGTCGGATCGCTCTACCTTGCAATCGGTCTCCTCGCATCGTCGATGACCTCCAGCCAGACCCTCGCGTTCCTCGGCACGATGATGGTCCTGGTGCTGTTCATGGTGGTCACCTCTGTCCTCGCACCCAGTTCAGGGAAGCTCAGCCCGATCCTCTTAAAGCTCTCCGTGATCTCGCGTGCAGGGGAAATGGGCAAGGGAGTCATCGATTCAAGCACCATCCTGTTCTTTGTCATCGGGAGTGTCTGGATGGTCGCGCTGACCGCAGGGGTTCTCGAATCCCGTCGACTCGCATCCTCGCGAGCATCACTGATCTTCTTTGGGAGCATCTTCTTCCTGACCACAGGCACCGCTGCCGTCTTTGCGGGAGTCCTGACCAACGAGCACCGATTCCGCATGGATGTCACCTCGACGAGCGCCCACAAGCTCTCGCCGCGAGCGACAAGCATGGTCAACGCGCTCGAAGGCGATACCCACATCGTCCTCGCGATCAACACCACCCAAACGGACCAGCTCGCGCTCGATCTCGTCTCCGATGTGATGGAGACCTACGACCGTGCTTCTGAATCTCTAAGCGCCCAGTTGATCGACCTCTCGACCCAGGACGGCGCCAACAAGAAAGCATCGCTCATCGAGGACCTCCGCGAGCGTGAAGCGGGATCTATCGCAAAGAATACCGAAACACTGACCCAGGTCGAAATGGTCCTCACGGGAGCATCACAATCGCTGCTCGCCGCGTCTCCAAAGCTCGAATCAATCCGCGATGCAATCGACCCCGCTTCACCCAACGGCTCAACCAATCGCGCCTTCTTCCAGCAGCGCGCCACGCTGGTTCGACTCGGAGCACAAGACCTGAGCACCGTGTCCTCTGCACTCAAGAGCCAACAGCGCGAGCAAGGCACCCAACTCATCCGCTCTCAGCTTGCACAACTCGAAGAGCTCCGCACCCAGCTCGACGCGTTCGCGCGAGCACCAGAGATCGCGCCTGTCCCGCGAGCGCTGTCCAAGTCGCTCGGAACCGAACTCAGCGAGATCATCGATACCCTCTCGATCGCAATCAATCGGCTCGACCGACTCATCACGATCGATGCAGATCGTGTAGCGCTTGCGCTGGAAACAGGCGAAGCACTGCTCATTATTGGGCCGCCTGAGATCGGTGTTGCAGCGGTTGATCTCGAAGCATTGCTTCCACCGACAGAGGTCCTCGAAAGCGCGGGGATCTCTCCAGCAGGAGTCATCGGCCCACGCGCTCAAGAACTCATCGCATCCGCGATCGGACAGCTCGTCATCAAATCCCATCCGATCGTGGTGTTTGTTCATGCCGGGAATCCCGGAGAACTGCTGGGCGAATCCAACCTGCTCTCGAAAGCACAGAACCGCTTCCGTCAGCAAGGGATTGAGTTTGTCGAGTGGGCGCCGCTCCACGAACCGGACCGACCATCACTCACCGCGATCGATCCGCTCAACCAGCGTCCTGTTGTGTATGTCGTGCTCGCTGCGGACTCAGCTGCAGGCGGAGGCGACACAGGGATCACCGGCGCACGCCGAGCGACATCGCTTGCGAGTGTCGTTGACCAACTGCTCAGCGAAGGCCAATCCACGCTCATCAGCATGAACCCCTCGATCTTCGGCACCTTCGGAGATACTGACCCACTCGTCAAAGCACTCGAACCTTTCGGGATCATTCCTGATCCAACACGCACACTCTTGACTCAACGCCTCGCAGGCGCGAAGCGCAACGCGGACCCCGCAACGATTCTTTTGCCTGCACTCGACACTGACGAAACTTCAGATGTTCACCCGATCGGTTCAGCGATGGCTGGGCTTTCAACCGTACTACCCTGGTCAGTCCCCATGACCATCGACCCTCGCGTCGGGACAGAATCCAAACCCATCCTCACCATCCCAGGAACCAATGAACTCTGGGGTGAGCAAGACTGGCTCAAACTCTGGTCGACCCCAGCCCAGTCGAGACAGTACCTCAGCGATCAGCCTGTGTTTGATGAATCCAAGGACATCCGCAGAGACCAATGGATCGTCGCCGCGGGAGCTGAGCGGATGCGGGATCAGGATTCGCAGCGTGTCGTTGTGGTCGGATCCAACTCATGGATCTACGACGCGGTCACCTTCAGCCAAGGCCAACTCGTCGATGGACGCATCACCACCGCGTTTCCAGGGAACCTCGCGATGCTCGAAAGCTCCATCGCTTGGCTCGCAGGTCTCGATGATCTCATCGCACCTGGGATCCAGTCAAAACCAATCGCGACAATCTCGCCATTGACCCCATCACAGCTCTCAACCTATCGGTTGATCCTGCTCGCGGGAATCCCGGGACTCATCCTTGTCCTTGGAATCGGTTCGAGAATCACCTTCGGCTAACTCAGTTTCCAACACAATCCGTCCATCGCGGATGCCCTTCCAGTGTCGAGCGACCAGTGCTGTGCAGACCAACCCCACTGGAACAACCACAAAGGTCTCCGCAGCACGATTGATCAGATCCCCCGCCATCGCTGTCCCCATCGCGTGACCACCTGCAGAAGCCATCAATCCAACCGCCCACTCGCGGAATCCGATCCCCGATCCAGTCAACGGCATCAACGACGCGAGCTGTGAAACCGCACTAATCACCGCGATGTCACCGATGCTGACATCAAGACCTAGAACCTCGAATGCGAGCCAGTACCGTCCCAACCAGACAATCACATCAAGCTGCCGATACGCGAGCGCGAGGATGATCAGTTTCTTTCGTCGTCCAGCAAGAACCATCGAAAGCAGGATCGCAACGACCACCGGAACAAACGGCAACAACAGCGACCATCCCTGCGGAACCATCATCATCAGAAACGCGATCGGAAGCATCAACCCATTGGCAATCCCAGCAAGGATTCCGGACCACACCGAGGATTCGAGCGAATCACGGAGTCGGATGTTGTTGATCGATTTGTGGTACCCGATTCGCCCAATCAATCCCGGACGCATCGGCATGTAGTTGAACAACCACGCGCTGCCAACAAGGACATACATCTCGATGATCCCGACCTTGCCGTGCCGAGACTGGAGTGCTTGGAGACACAACGCAACGGAGATGTGATTACCCATCGGACCAAGAATGATCAACGCGATCATCCACCACGGCGCTGTTCTGACGGAATCCCAGACGCCTTCGAGCCCGTCGGTTGCTGTGTACACGAAGTATCCTGCGCCGACCAACAACACCATGCTCAGGACAAACATCGCCGCGGATCGAGCTTTGGATCCTCCAGCGTTTGGAATCGGATTGGTCGCTTCATCAGGAGCCGATTCATCGGATGTCTGTCGATTGACCATGCGTCTCCTTGAATCGGGTGCGCGTATTAGTACCCGGTCGTTTGGGTCGGTCCTTTGCCGAACGCTTCGAATGGACGATCGGTTCCCGCGTACATCGGTTCGATGTTCATGATCCGCTTCTCGATCTGTTCAGCGATCCACTGAACCCTTCCGTCAGAATGGGACTTCGCCACATCAAACATCGGGGAACTCATCGACTCAACGCGAGTCAGAAGCGTCATCGCAACGAGCGCGGAGGGAAGATCCGAATCCACCAGCGAATCCGCAGTCAAGGTCTGCTGGACCCGCTCATCGAAGGAAGCCATCGCGGGGCTCGCAACCTTTGTAGGAAGGACGCCGAGCATCCACACTTTGTTCGCAGTATCCGACGACGCATAACAATCCCAGAGCGCGTTGACGAGACGCTTGAAATCGTCTTCTACAAAGTCTGGTCGTGTATCGGGTTTGTACAAGATCGCTCCTGCACCACGCACGCAGCGCACGACCTCGTCAGGATTTGTTGAACCGAGCCCTTCGACCAGCACATCAATGGAAGCCGTTGCTTCAGCAAGCACGCGTCGTTCAATCAAAGGCGTCTCGCTGACCAATGCGAAAGGCGAGTTCACAATCCCCCCACCAGGGAGGGGTTTGAACCCCTGCAACGCGCGCCAACGCTGACGAACCGCAGACTGGGGCTGCGACTGGATCAACCAACGCGTCTGAATCGAATCGGGCTCCACCTCGACCACCAACTCCTCCAACGGATTGAGACGCAAGCGTCTTCCAAGGTCGATCACTTTCGATCGTCCTTTCCCTTTGAAAGTGGTATCAATCTCGCGGAATCCCGGAACAATCAACAGATTCGAATCGATGGGATGCGCACTTCCGAGCGAGAGCGGGAGCGTAGAGATATTGACGAGTCGGATGGTGAGCGAGGATTGCTCGCCGGATTCAAAGCTCGACTTGGTTGGCGCGATACTGAGTGACATCGTGTTTTCGGGATTCACGATCATCTGATCAAACCATGCGGGAACCTGATTCGCGATCTCTCGCATTTTCATCCCCTCCGGCGTGGTCTGGTCCTCGCCGTTGGTCAGCTCTTCAAGTCGAGAGCGTGCGAGTGCACCGGTTGCTTCGAGCGGGTAATCAAGCGTCAGCTGTGTGTAGAGCTCGATTGCCTCTGCGGTCTGCCCCAATCTCTCGCTCGCGAGTGCGATCAGCAGGTCTCTCGGCGCTGAAGGCGCCAACTGCTCGATCGCGCTGTTTTTCGCTTCGAGGTATTCGCCGCCCGCGAACAAACTGAACGGCTCGAACGGACGGAAGAATTTTTCGAGTTCCGGAGCTTCCGCGACAATGCTGTTCATGTCGTTGCGGATCATTTCAGCATCCACCCCAACAATCGCTCGCATGGTCTGGAAAGTCACCACCTCATTCAGGTAGGATCCGAGCAACGCCCCTTTGTTGGCGCCGCGCTGTGCCATTTGGTCACGCACTTCGACATAATACGCGATAAGACTCCGCTGCAAATCCATAAGCACGGAATCGACGGTCTCTTGATTCTTCAGGATAAACGCCGCGAGAAGTCTGATGCGATCTGTTCCCGGCTCATACCGGATCTCGGTCGGTGGCTCAAGATCATCGTACGGCTCATCCGCAGCAATCCGAGCGTCGATCTGCGCCTGTCGCGTCGCGCGTTCGTCAGCGAGTGTTGGATCCAGCCGATCAAGAATCGCTTGCGCTCCCTCGTACTGCCACAACAACGAGAGTTGCTGTTCTTGCAATCGTGGAGGCACCTGTCCAGAGTCAATACGAAAAATCGCGATCCCGGTATTCAGAAATCTCCACGCAGCGTCCGTCGCTCCCTCAGCAGCGCACATCCGAGCGATCGCGATATGAACATGCGGATCAAGCGGATCAGCATACAACACCCGCATTTGCAAACTCATGATCGTGGACTGATCGTCGATCACCTGCGAGTAATGCTGAACAACCAGCGACTGCGCCTCTTTGTTCGCAGGATCAAGCTTCGCGGCACCTCGCAGCGCAGACAAGAACGCAGTCTCATTGCCACGCTCACGCTCAAGCAGCGCCATATCCAGCATCAATCTCGAACGCACAGAAGCATCGATCGGGCTGTCGTCGCCTCCGACGAATCGCTTGTACGCCTCAATCCGCCCCTCCGCTGTCTGCGCGCGATTCACAATCGCACTGATCAATCGGAGCTGCGCAACTGTGTCTTTCGGATCATTCTTAATCACCACGCGCGTCGCGCGGATCAACTCTTCTTGATCCCCTGCTGACCATGCCGCTTCAACAACGGATCGAGCGAGATCCGCATCCGTAGGGTTCATGTCCATCGCCATGCTCAGCATGTGCATCGCAAGCGTGTAGTCCGCAGGAGTGACCGGCTCATTGAGCGCGAGATCCAAACTCGCAACTGTCTCGATCGAGTTTGCCGCCTGCTCGTTGGATGCTTGTGCGCGTGCGTGCGTCGAAACCAATGAACCGACCAGAATTCCGCTGAGCATAAGCCCATACATATGAAGCTTGCGTTCCATCACGCACCTCCTGGAAAGAACCGAGCACTCACAAACACCACAAAGCAGACCAACCCGACCAGACTCAGCACCCACTGAGATGCCAGCGTCACCACACGAGGGGTTCGAGCAAAGACACGCTCAGCGACAAACATCAAGAAGATCAGCTGCCCGCCTGCCATCATCCCAACACCCACCAGAATCCGCTCGATCTCGGAAAGCCCCGCGAGAAATCCCGGGAGCATCGGATCAGCGAGCACCCATAGACCAACCACAGAAAGCGAGAGCCCCCAGACCCCAGCGCCAAACATCATGCAGCCCGCTTTGAACCACGCTCGAACTGTTTGGACACCCAAGATCGGGTTGTGTTGCTGAGGCAAACTTGACATCAATGCGGACTCCGGACCTGTTCGGATTACCCGAGCATCATACAAACACGATACGCCGGTTACTGAGTGTACCACACCAACCCATCAAGGGTTCGCAATCCATTCAGTTTCGATCAGCTCAGTGCCATCGCCATCAAGAACTCTGCGTTGGTCTTGTGCTTGCCCAATCGAGTCTTGAGGAGTTCCATCGCTTCCACGACATTCATATCCGCGAGCACCTTCCGCAAGCGGTAGACCAACTCAAGCTCCTTCGGATCCATCAACAGCTCTTCGCGCCGTGTACCCGATGCAGCTACATCAATCGCGGGATAAATCCGCTTCTCAACCAATCGACGATCAAGATGCAGTTCGCTGTTGCCTGTGCCTTTGAACTCTTCGAAGATCACCTCGTCCATCTTGGACCCTGTATCGACCAGCGCGGTCGCGATGATTGTCAAAGAACCACCACGCTCGATCGCGCGAGCGGCACCAAAGAACTTCTTGGGACGCTGGAGCGCGTTGGAGTCCAAACCGCCGGTCATGATCTTGCCGGAGTGAGTGATCTCCGAGTTGTACGCACGCGCGAGACGCGTGATCGAATCAAGGAAGATGACAACATCTTCGCCGTATTCAACAAGGCGTTTCGCTTTCTCGATCACCATCTCAGCGACCGCCACATGCCGCGACGATTGCTCGTCGAAGGTCGACGCGACCACCTCGACACCCTTGGCAACATTGCGCTTGAAGTCCGTGACTTCTTCTGGACGCTCATCGACAAGCAGCACAAAGATCTTTGTTTCTGGGTAGTTCGCAGAGATCGACTTGGTCATCTTCTGGAGCAACACCGTTTTACCAGTCCGAGGCGGAGCAACAATCAACGCACGCTGCCCCTTCCCGATCGGTGAAACGAGATCCACAATCCGTGTCTCGATCGAATCCGCTTCGTTCTCAAGCAGGAACCGCTCCTCTGGGTGCATCGGGACCATGTCCTCGTAGTTGACGAGATCGTGGATCTGTGCAGGATCGCGATCATTCACCGTCTCAACCTTGAGCAAAGCGAAGTAGCGTTCCGATTCCTTCGGTGGACGGATCGCGCCACGGACAGTCATCCCGCGTCGCAAACCAAATCGTCGGATCTGCGATGGGGACACATAAATATCATCCGGACCTGGAAGGTACGAAAGCTCAGGACTCCGCAGGAATCCGAAACCATCGGACATCACCTGGAGTGACCCTTCGCCGAACATGATGCCTTGGCGTGCCGCGCGGATCTTGAGAATCTTAAAGATCAGATCCTGCTTGGGAATATGGTGAAAATCTTCAAGACCTTCCTTCTCAGCGACCTCGAAAACCTCATCAATTTTCATCCGCTGCAGATCGTTGAGCGAGATCCCCTCATCCACCATCGTGCCATCGGACGCTGCAATGATGCGTTCGAGTTCTTCTGCTTCGCGTTCGAGTTCTTCATCCGATGGGAGAACGCCGTAGTTGAACGACGATCTTGATCGATTCTGTCGATTGTTCTGCTGACCGCCGGAGGAGCCGCCGCTTGAGCCGCTCGAACCGCGTCGCTTCTTGCGTTTGCGGCGTCCGCGTGATCCGCCATCGCTGCTCTCTGAGTTCTGGGATCCCCCACCGTTCCCCGCCCCATTGGAACCGCTTCCAGAGTTGTTTGAGTCCCCAGCTCCTGACGAGCTCTTCGCTGAACCACTTGTATCAGCGGATGCCGATTTGCTTGCCTTGGGTTCCGCGTTCGACTTCGCTGCGGATTCCGCTTTGGACTTTGATTTGGGCTCAGCTTTCGCTGCCGATTTCGGTGCAGCATCATCCGAACTGCCTTTCGCCGCAGCTTTCTTCGTCGTCTTCTTTGCCGCTTTCTTGGTGGCTTTTTTCTTGGACGATGCGGGTGCTTTCGCGCCCTTCTCTGCAACTTCTGTAGCTTTGCTCATGTGGATTCATCCTGTGCGTTCAACCGACCGGCCATAGTGAGAACTCAACCAATGAGTCCCGAAACCCGGGGCATGAACTGGACTTTCAACTGTGTCAGGAAAGTGAAATACAAATCAGAAACGACCAACAGAACTTTCTTGGATAGGCCGTATTTGAATATCAGTAGGAAGCGTGACCTCAAGCCCCATCCGAATCCATCAACGATCTTTCGATCTCATCCAGAATCCGGGCGACCTGCGGTGGCAGTTCGTCTTGCGACCCGCCGTTGGTCACTATATGATCGGCCCGTTCCCGCTTATGTTCAAGTGAGAGCTGCGCTTTTTCTCGACGATCAAGCTCAGATTCGTCCCATCCACGCCCCTCGAGCACCCGCTGAGCCCGAATTCTCTTCGGAGTCTGCACAAACACCACCGAATCGCACTCCGAGTCCACTCCCGCTTCAAAGAGCAACGGAGCGTCCACAATCACCGCTCGGATTCCCCCATCGGAGCGTGCAGATATGATCATCGCGTGCCTCGATTCATGGATCAACGGATGCACCAGTTTTTCCAGCCGTACCCGCTGCTCTGGATCACGAAACACAATCTGAGCGACTTTCTTCCGATCCACAGCACCAGAATCATCCAGAATCTCGTCCCCCCACCACGACACAAGCTCTTTGATCACCTCAGACCGCTTGAGTGCCTCAGCCCCCGCTTTGTCCGAATCCGAGACCACACACCCCAGATCTTCGAATGCACGAGCAACCGTCGACTTTCCAGATCCGATCCCCCCGACCAATCCGATGATCGCCATGCGTTTATTCTTACTTGCGCCCCCGCCGCTCTCGCTGATCGTCGATCGGATCATCTCCCGCACCCGCTCAGGTTGCTCAACACCCCTCCAAACCAGTTCCACGACTCCGGTTCCCGCGCTGCTGATCCCGATAGAGCCAATCCCGAACAGGCGTTCAACGAGCGTCCGCACCACCACCAAGTGCTGGACCCTTTCCAAAGGCATCTCCGTGCGGACCGTGCTCAATATCCCAAAACCAGCAATGATCCGCCGATTCGTCATCCGCTGGATCCGCACCGCGCGATCAATCGCGGCGTAGATCACCCGCAAGACCACCAACAAAAGCACCCCCCACCCCCAGAACACCAACCCATATCCAGGAAGCTGCCCATCGAGCCAGATCATCAACCCCCAGAGCAACACCCCAAACACGATCCATCGCCACGACTGCGTGACGATAAACACCGGATGAGGCAGATCGTCATAGATCACCTTCTCCTCGCGTGACTTCGATTGTGTGGAATCCTTACCCATCCCCCAATTGTACCGCATCGCGACCCGATGCATACGCTATAGCCATGCTCACCATCGAATACGCCAACATGCTCTCCTCCCGCGTCGGTCCCCACGGCCTCGACGAAGCCCGAATCGCCCCCGGATCAGACGCCGCCGCGGGGATCAAAGCGATCACCGCCGACCTCGCCAAAACGCGAGGCACCAACTGGGAACGCTGGTTCAACCTCTGGAACGAACCGATGCGTTCCGAGCATGTGAGCGCGATCAAACCACTCGCGAAAGAAGCCCAGAAATACGACAACCTCGTCGTGCTGGGGATCGGTGGCTCAGCACTCGGAAACATCGCGCTCCAGTCCGCGCTCAATCCAGCGACCTACAACCTGCAATCCGCGAAAGAACGCAAAGGCCCACGCGTGTTCGTCGTGGACAATGTGGACCCCGTCTACCTCGACTCGATCCTGAGCATCTGCGATCCCAAGAAGACCCTCTTCAATGTCGTCTCCAAGTCCGGCGAGACCGCCGAGACCGCGGCTCAGTTCATGATCATCCGCGATCATCTCAAACAAGCCGTCGGATCACGATGGGCA
>JARGNC010000057.1 GCA_029212425.1 Phycisphaerales bacterium | reverse complement strand
CGACCCATTGACCACCGATCCGAACCAGTGGCGAGTTCTTCTGCGCCAGCTCCTCGAACTCGTGCAAAGTCAGCGTGGTGTCGCCGATCGCGATCTCCCAGTGGTATCCGACCAGTGTACTCAGACCAAGCTGCGATCCCGCGGCTTCTGAATCCGCACCTTCGCCCAGCACCATCTCCGATGGATCCGAATCGATCCGGAGCTTGGTTCCAAGACGGCCCGCTTGTGAATCCCACCAGCTCGGACATTCCACGGCGATGCCCTGCTCTTCGAGGACTGGTTTGACTTCTCGCAAGAACCGGTACGCTTCTTGCGTTTCGATCAACAGCTGGATCGGTTCGGATTCATCGAGCGCTTCTTCGAGCTTCTTGTAGTATCGGCTCGCGCGTCCGAGCTCGCCCATCAGCAGTTCTTGCGGGTTTTCAAGGGTCAAACCCTCGTAGACAATCCGCTCGCGATTGATCAACCACACATCCGCACCACGAATCACCACCTCTTCGTCGTCGAGCGACTGGAGGTAGAAGCTGAGCGACCACATGACGGTTTCGTCCGGGAGGTCGATATCGGGCGCGAGTCCTTCGGTGATCGGTTCTGCAAGACGCAGACCGAAACGCCAGGTGCTTGATTCGCCCCGGTCTTCGAGTTCGGAGATCCACTTGCGGACGGTCCGAGCAATCTCCGCACGCTGACCCGAAGTCGCGGGGACCTCGACTCCTGCGCCAAGCAATCCATTGAGCCACGCGACCTGTTGATCCAATCCGGGATCCGACGACTCGATCGTGTCGGTCATCTCTTCGCTGAGCATCACCTTTCGGCACGCGGCGTCGGTCACATGCGTCAGGAACTCGACCGAAATACTCCACGCGTCGTGCGAGTGGCCGTCTGGTACGGCACGCGCCGCGGCGGGCATCGAGCGGACGAGCTTCGCAACCCGCTTGGCGGTCATGTCGTCGGCGAGCCAAGGCTGCCAGCGGCCGGTCAGCAATCCCGCGGCGTCTTGGAAGATCATCGGGACAAAGCGGTGACCCGCGATCAGATGCTCTGCGAGCCGGGACGCGGCGACAAAGTACTGCACGCCGGGACCGGCATGGAAAGCTTCGAGCGAGTCCTGACGGTCGATCGGCGCATGCTCCGCATGAATCGAGAGCGTTGGGACACGGATGTCCGCGAGCCCGGTCGATGCGTGCTCATCGGTGTCGATCCCGCCAAACATGGACATGGGTGCGGATGGGAGCGGCGCGTCGCCATGGACTGGCAATCGGAGGATGATGGAGGATGGTTCGCCTTGGATCCAGTCCGGGATGACCGCGTGGGGGTGGACGATGGTGTCGTCGTCGGTATCAGATTCGGAGGACGCGGTCCACCACTGTCGATCTGGACACTGCTCGACCCAGAGGTGCAAGCGATCGTCGGCCCAGTTGGCATGGATGACCTGCACCATTTCTGGCACTTGGGTCGTTTCAGATTCAAGAGGGCTCGCGTTGATCACGAAAGGCAAAGCTCCAAATGGGTAGCCCATCAAGGGCGGCTCCAGCACCTCGTCGGCTCGCTGAAACTTGGAATAGGAGCGCAGGGACTCGAACCCTGAACCTGCGGCTTAAAAGGCCGATGCTCTACCGATTGAGCTACGCTCCTAGGCGTATTCCGATGACCATCCTGCCGTAGCTCGGCAAAGTGGACATAAGAGAGTCATGGTATGCCCCACCCCTTCTTGGGATCAACTTCTTGCACGATCCAAGAGTATTTCTGCGTGGGTTTTTGATGCCCCCTGATGCTCTGCGACGCACCTGCGGGCGTTGTCTCCCAGTTCCAGACGCCGAGTTGGGTCCGCGAGCAGGGCCGCGATCCGATCCGCAAGCCCATTCCGATCAATCACCTCGATCGAGTCCGCTGCAAGCAATGCGTCGATCTGGGTGGCAAAATCGGAGTTTTTGGGCCCAATCAGCACCGGCTTTCCCAGCGCGGCAGGTTCGAGCATGTCCGAACCATGCAGATCGAAGAACGAGCGCCCGATGACCACGATATCCGCGAGTTCATAGAGCGTCGAAAGTTCTCCGAGCGTGTCGAGGAGGAAGCGGGTGTTGGGTTTGGGGGCGTGATCAGATCGGCGCGTCCAGCCTTCGATGGTTGGGTCGGGTTCGTTGAAACGATCGGGCTTCCGCGGCGCGCACACGAGCTGCACATCGTCGGGACACGCTTGATCGAGCAACTCTTCTTCACCTGGCGCGGTCGATCCAGCTACAACGATCTGCTTGGTTCGATCCAGACCGAGTTCGTCCGCGAGTGTGATCGCTTCTTCGCTTGGATCGGGGATCGGACCGAAGACATCGAGGGCGTCCCATTTCATCGTGCCGACGACAGTGACATTCGTCGCACCCATCGCGGCGACGCGCTGCGCGTACGCATCGTCTTGCATGCAGCAAAAATCCAATCGAGCGAAGGTTGGTTGAAGCAACGGCCTCGCTCGCATGTACCCTTTGAAAGATCGCGCGGAGAGCCGACCGTTGATCAGACCGATTGGGATTTGCCGCTTTTTGCAGTACTTCACGAAGTTTGGCCAGACCTCGAGTTCGACCAACCCGACCACATCGGGCTGGATCGTGTTCAAGAATCGCTTGACCATCCACGAGCAATCGAGTGGGTAACGGACCACCTCGCAGGTGTCGCTGAAGATCGATCGGGCGCGTGCAAGACCGGTATCGGTCGTCGTCGAAACCACAACAGTCGCATCATCCGTCAGCAACGGCACCAACGCTCGCAACGCATTGACCTCTCCAACAGAAACTGCGTGGAGTAGGACGACTGGTTTGGTGTGGTTTGCCCATCGCTCGGAGAGCATGGGTTCGATCTTTCCGAACCGCTCGGACCAGCCGCCTCGTTTCTTGCGTGCCCAGAACGGGGCGCTGAGCAACGCGAGCGGGATATAGAGAACATCAAGCGCGTTCATGTCTCGGTGGTCCAACTCTCTTAGGAAAGGAGGTTGGGAAATGAAATGGGCGGAGAGGGACTCGAACCCACGACCCATCGCGTGTAAGGCGATTGCTCTAGCCAACTGAGCTACCCGCCCGGGTAATCAGGGCAGTAGTCTAGCACACAAATCATCACAGATCGTCCTACCGTTGACAATGACCAGCACTTCACCATCGCGCTCCTGCACCGTCGGCCCAATCACCATCGGAGAGGGGCACCCACTCGCGATCATCGCAGGGCCTTGCACCCTCGAATCGCTGGAACTGGGTATAGAGGTCGGCAGGCACTGCAAATCAGTCTGCGACTCGCTCGGACTCCCCTACATCTTCAAAGCGAGCTTCGACAAAGCGAACCGCTCCTCAATCAACTCCAAGCGAGGCATCGGGATCGAGCAGGGACTCGAACACTTCCAAGCGATCAAACAAGAACTCGGGGTCCCCACCACCACCGATATCCACGCGCCAGAGCAAGCCGAGGCGATCGCGGAGGTCGTGGACCTGATCCAGATTCCCGCGTTTTTGTGCCGACAGACGGACCTCGTCGTCGCGTCCGCACAAGCCGCTGCGGCAAAGGGCGGCGGGGTCAACATCAAAAAAGGACAGTTCCTCTCCCCAAGCGAAATGGCGGGCCCGGTCCGCAAAGCGACCGAAGCGGGATGCGAAAACCTCATGCTCACCGAACGAGGCACCTTCTTCGGATACCACCGACTCGTCAACGACTTCATCGGGATCGCGGACATGATGGAACTGGACTGCTCCAAGTTCACCACCCTCGGCTCCCCTCCAGTCTGCTTCGATGTCACACATTCAACACAGCTCCCAGGATCGGGAGAACAGACAGGCGGGCGACCAGATCGCGCATTGCAACTCGCGAAAGCCGCGACGGCGATCGGGGTGCATGCGTTGTTTGTCGAGTGTCATCCGAATCCAAAAGAAGCTTGGTCGGACGGCGCGACGCAGGTGGGGTTTGAGATGTTTGAAGAGATCATCCAGAGAGCTGCGGCAATTGCATCTCATCGTTGACCAACTTCTGGTTCATATGAACATCCTTTTATTCAATGTTTGATTGTGTTATGATACATTCATGACCAAAGATCAATCCCCAAACGACGGTTACACCCAAGTCAAAACCGGTTTGCGCCGTTTCGGACCAGCACTGATCGTGGTTGGCGGATTGATGGCGTTCATCGGTATCGGTCAGTTTCTCATGACCTTTGTCTCCGCGGCTACAAGCGACTTTGGGGACCAACCAAGCTTCCCGATCCTCTTCGTCATTCTCGGAATACCCGGCATCTTCATCCTGAGCATCGGGATGATGATGACCCAAGCGGGGTATCTCAAAGAAATGACAAAGTATGCCGCGAAAGAAACAACTCCTGCGGTCACAACAAGCGTGACCGCTGTTCGCGCCGCAATCATGGATGATGATGTGCCTTGCCCATCGTGCGCTTCGCCGATTGAGCCGGATTCAAAGTTCTGTTCCTCGTGTGGGGTAGAGGTCGGAACGAAGAAATGCCCGAAGTGTTCCGCGCAGATCGAAGCCGAAGACCGATTCTGCAAAGGGTGCGGCACGATGATCTCGCTCCACAACCCAAACGCATGAAGTTGTTACGGACGAGGTTTGAATACCCGTTGGGTTGATGCAGGGTACTTCGGAAGTTTGTCCGTTGGACGGATCGGTCGAGGCGCAAAGTTTCCGCCACAGTTTGGGCAGATGTTGTTGAGTTTCCCTTCGACGCATGATCGACAAAATGTGCACTCGAAGGTACAGATCATCGCGTCGGTTGCGTCTGGTGGGAGGTCCTTGTCACAGCATTCGCAGTTGGGGCGGAGTTCGAGCATCTACACAACATACTCGAAATCACGCGCATGAAAAAGCCGTCCACAAAAGGGGACGGCTTTTATTGATTCATTGAGCGGAGTCTTATCCAGCGTGTGCAGCGCGGTACTCGCGGAGCCATTGCGGACGAGCGATGTCTTCTTCGTATGGATCGACATGCACGCGGCCGTTCTTCTGGAAGACAACCTTGCCAGTCGAGACGGAGTAAAGGGTGTCGTCCTTCCCGATGCGGACACCGAAACCTGGTTTGAACTTGGTTCCGCACTGACGGATGATGATCGCGCCCGGCTTGGCTGACTCGCCGCCGTAGAGCTTCACTCCGCGGTACTGTGGGTTTGAGTCGCGGCCGTTCTTGGTTGAGCCCTGGCCCTTTTTATGTGCCATAACAGTGATCTCCGTCGTCTGATCCATGCTGGATGCTCAAACCGAGCAATCCGGATCGGGGTTTCTTCTTCACACGACCCAGCAGGTCGCGGGGGCAAGCGTAGGCGGCTCAACCATTTGAGTCCAGATCCCCTGCCGCTTGCGAAGTGTTCAATTCGACAATTCTTGCCTTGAGCAGACCGGGATGAATCGGACCATCCCGAACGCTGGTTTATCGCATAACCCAGCGTTTTTCTTCCAGATCAAAGGGACGAGCCCCCTGATCTGCAAAGTTGCCTGGAGTCGCGTAACGCAGCATCAGGGTCTTCCTGAGCGTGTATCGGCGTGGGTTATCGGTCTCTCGTCCGACGACATAGGACTCGAACTCGCCGCTCAGACCCGCGAAGAACACGCTGACCTCGTCCACATCGAGTTGCTCTGCGGGCCAGATCAAGACCCCATCGCGAGCGTGCTCCGGTCCTTGGAGGACTGTTGACACGATATCGATCTGGGATTCAACCAATGGATTGTCCAGACGATGCAGAATCTCGTTGGTGACCGCGGTCGGGACATCGCGTCCGGACTTGAGAACAGTCACATTGTCCGTCATCAGGGTGACATCAGGAGCGAACAACAGGTCCGATCCTGAGTAGTTGGTGATGCTGTAGGTCAGGAAAAAGTATGGCTTGTTGCCTTCAGCGGTCTCAACCCACGCGAGACGCAGCGGTCCCATATCGTAGGTGAACTCCCAAGAAATCGTCACCGGGGAAGGCTCTGGAGCGGCAATCGCAGTGGTTCCGAGCGTCGCGCCAAAGAGGGCAACGCCGCCGAGGATCAGGGTGCGGAGGGTGTTCTGTGCGTTTGCAAGCATGTTGGTCTCACCGGATGGGAACAGTCTCATGAAATCTCACCCGATGCCAATCGCGTACGCTGGTATCGGATGATGGTGCATGGTAGTCTAGTGCAAAGCGTCGGGGCGTCAACGCTGGATGTCCCGATCCGCAGGATTTGGTCGATGGTTCCATATCCATACCACACCCGACCAGCAACAATACACCAAGATGACCCTTCACCCGGACCAACCAACACCGCCGCAGATCACAGACGATCCCAGGCCCAAATGCGTCCAGATTGGGAGAGGGATTGTCCAGCCTGCGCTCGAACGACTCATCACAAGCGGGAATCCGAAAATCGGAGCTCAGCGATTGGCACGCAATGCTTCCGCTCATGGGATCGATCTGGACCTGATCTGGGGGGTGCTTGGAGATCCGAAACTCAAGCAGCCGGTTGTACGCCAGGTCTGTATGGTGGTCGCGGGAGCGGGTGGGACAGGGATGTGCTTTGTCTCCAACCCCAAAGCAGACATCGGTTTAGGCGACGGGATCACCCAACTCGCGGAGATCAGCGCAAGTTTGAGGGGCGCCCTTGATGGACTCCAAGCAATCGGGAACAGCAGAGTTCGGATCGCGCAGATGCTCTTTGAACCCAAGCAGGAGTGGACGCACGAGATCTGCCAAGCCGCGGGGATGATCTGTGTCGGAACACTCGACTATCTGCGTATCGGATACGAAGAAGTGACCACTTGGGCTGATGTCGATCCGGATTGGGGGGAAGGCATCGAGGTTCTTTCATTTGAAGAACTTGGGCAGGATCGCGAGATGCTTGCAATCGCTCTGGAAGACTCGTACGAGGGGACGCTGGACTGTCCCGAACTCTGCGGCTTGCGTCCGATGGAAGATGTGATCGCGAGTCACGAATCAACAGGGGAGTTTGACCCAAACCGATGGTGGATTGTCCTCAAGGATAATCATCCGGCTGGTTGTTGCTTGCTCTCGCATTGTCCCGCGAACGAATCCGTTGAGCTTGTGTACCTTGGACTCAGTCCAAAAGTGCAAGGTCATGGACTAGGGACGCGCCTGTTGACACACGCTCTCAAAAATCTGCGACTTAAAGACACGGTTTACGAGGTCACCTGCGCTGTTGATCGGCGCAATGTTCCGGCATCAAAAGTCTATATGAGACTTGGTTTCAAGCGGTTTGACGCTCGTGTGGGTTATGTACGCGCGATGTGATTGTGCATAACATCGCGTCGCTGTGGATGAAAAAACTTTTTCGCTCGTAAGTGTTTGTCAACGGTAGTGGATCGACCTGCACGAGCGTTTGTGCACGCCTTTGTGTGTTGCTTGAGATTCGAGTTTGATCTATCATCCCTTCGCAGGTTATGGAATGACCAGCGGGCAGACAGGACTCTTTCTGCCGCGAGCGACAACCCGATCCAGCCAGTTCTTGGCCCGCTGATTCGCGTGTGCACAACACCATTCAGCTTGGCGGATGAATGGAGATCAGGGAACGACGGGAGACCGATCCGGAGGGATGGGTTCACTCGGGAACAGCTCTCGGCACCCGGCTTACTCTAAGCAATCGTCACTGGGGACGCACTTCCTCAGCACGCGATCGTTGTGCCCAATGTTGAAGGATTCGATCACAGTTAGATAGCTTGAACGCTGGTAGGGGACATCCAGGCGCGGTCGGACCGCGCTCGTCCATGCTGTGCGGTCCCGGACGACCTATGAGGCCCATTCGTGTCAACCATCGAAGCCAACACTGAACGCAACTACAGGACTGAATCATGCAAGCACGAATCAAACTCCCAAGGTCGAACTCAATCATCAGCACCAGCACCGATTCAGTTCAGCGCATACGCCGCTGAATCCACAACAGGCACCGCGCTGTGCAATCGTGTCCGCGCTCGACTTGAGTCCAAACTGGGCGCGAACAAGGTTCGTCGCTACCTCGGATCAGGCGTTGAGATGGAATCGGACACCGACGGCTTGAGCATCACTGCAAGCAGCCGATTCACGCTCGACATGATCGAGAAGCAGATCGGAGTGGATCTGCGATCCACACTCCGCGAGCAAATCGGTAATCCCGCAGCAAGCATCCGATACGCGCTCCGCAAGACCACTCCCGCAGCTGTTGAACTGCGTCCAACCCCAGGTCGCGATGCGGGCAATACGCGCAAATCACAGGTCGAGAACCTGATCGCCGGACCAGCACCAACGCGCGGACCGATCCGCAAAAATCTGCCTTCCTGCCCCACTATCGAGGGTTTTCTGGTCGGACAAGCAAACAAACTCGCGTTTGGCGCGATCGAAGCGTTGCTCGAATCCCCCGGCGGATCGCCTCCAGTCTTTATCCATGGCACTTGCGGTGTTGGGAAGACCCACCTGCTCCGCGCCACCGCGCAGCGGTATCGGCAGATGATGCCTGGCGCGAAGGTTCGGTACATTACCGGAGAAGCGTTCGTCAACTCATTCGTTCAAGCGATTCGCACGAAGACCGTTGAAGCGTTCGAGAAGAAGTTTCGCGGACTCGATGTGCTGTGCTTGGATGATGTCCACATGGTTGCCGGCAAAGAGAGCACGCAACACGAACTGCTCCAGATCTTCAACACCCTCTCGCTCAGCGGCGCGAAGGTCATCCTCGCGTCAGATGCTCCACCAAACGAGATCGCTCGATTGAGCTCGGGACTCGCGTCAAGATTCAACGGCGGGGTCGTCGCTCGCATCGACACCCCAGACCGCTCGCTCGCGCTGCGAATCGCTCGTCAGATCTGCATCGTCCGCGGCATGTCCATCGACGACGCTGGTCTTGGCGCGATCCTTGATCGGATCGGTATCGGTCAGCACGGCGGAAACGCGTCGGTCCGCGAGCTTGAGGGCGCGATCGTGCAGGTGCAAGCGGTCGCTCGACTTCTGGAACAGGATCAGAACGGTGCTCCGAGCGTGACAAGCATCCATCGCGCGTTGCAGCTCCGGACTGGGAGTAGCGGCCCACAACGATCCCTCGGCCCGATTTCGATGGACCTGATCACCCATGTCGTCCTCGAACACCTCGGCGTGACCAAGCAGGACCTGCGAGGACGCGGTCGTCATAGAACGGTTGTGCTTGCTCGAGAACTCATTGTGCACCTGAGCAGAGCGATGACGACCCACTCCTTCCCGGAGATTGCGCACTCGATCGGTCGTCCGAACCATTCGACGGTGATTACCGCTGCGAAGCGCATCCGCAGCCGAATCGAGAGTCATGAGCGCTGCGTGCAGATGGGTCCCGAATCGGGGATGACCGTCAAAGGGCTTGTTGATGAGTTGACCGAGCGTGTGCGGATGAGCCATCGGCAAGCGAGCGAGCGGGTCTGATCGAAGAAACACCAGATTTGTGCGCGATTCTTTTGTGTAAGGGGTTGTGCTTGAAGGCACTTTGTGCCGACAATCTGAGGATATGGCGCATCAAGAAATACCACTGTCTCGACCCAACATCTCTTTGCACGAGGAGGAGTTGGTTCTGAAGGTTCTCAGGTCTGGTCGATTGTCGATTGGACCAATGGTCGAGCGGTTTGAGGAACTCGTTGCTCATCGCGTTGGAGTTCGGCACGCCGTTGCATGCTCCTCTGGGACTGCAGGACTCCATATGGCGATGGTCGCGCTGGGGATCGGACCTGGAGATGAGGTCATTACCACGCCATTCTCGTTTATTGCTTCATCGAATGTCATTCTGTATGTCGGAGCGAAACCGGTGTTTGTGGACATCTGTCCGCGGAGCTTGAATGCGGACCCTGAGTTGATCGAGAAAGCGATCACCCCAAACACCAAAGCGATCCTCGCGGTCGAAGCGTTCGGGAATCCGGAGCATATGGATGCGTATGCACGGATCGCTGCGAAACACGAGATCCCGCTGATTGAGGATTGCTGCGAGGCGCTGGGAACAAAGCACAAAGGCATCGCCGCGGGTGCGTTCGGTCGCGTCGGGGTCTTTGGGTTCTATCCCAATAAGCAGATCACCACTGGGGAAGGCGGGATGATCGTGACGGACGACGAACGGCTCGCGGATCTTTGCCGATCGCTCAGAAATCATGGACGAGCGGTCCAAGGCCGGGGTTCGATTGAAGGTGGGTCGTCCGCTGGAAGTTGGCTCCATCACGAACGGCTCGGGTTCAACTATCGGATGTCCGAAGTCTCCGCAGCGCTCGGCGTGGCGCAAATGGAACGACTCGATGAAATCCTCAGAGCTCGATCCGAAACCGCAGAGATGTACATCGAACGGATGGCGGGATTGAGCGACCTGGTGCTGCCTTCGATCCCAGAAGACACGATCATGAGCTGGTTTGTGTTTGTCGCTCGGCTCTCGACTGGGTACACACGCGAGGAACGGGATCGGGTCATCCAGGGATTGCGGATGCACGACATCGGATCGAGCGATTACTTCCCATGCATCCATCAGCAGCCGATCTATCAGCAAGCGTTTGGGTACAAAGAGGGGGCATTCCCCATCGCGGAGTCGGTAAGCGGGCGGACGATTGCATTGCCCTTCTACGGATGGATGACCAATCGGGAGGTCGATATGGTCGTTCAGACGCTGGAACTGATGATCTCGCGTGAGAATCTGTCCCGACGAGCGTGAAGACGAGCGTGAATCTGGGGGGGTTCGGAAGGGTCTGGGATAGAATTGTCACTCGGCTCTAGAACCTGCATTGACATGGGCTTGCCTAGGGAGTTGGACGGGCTATCATCATGACCCGGTGCTCAGGGTGAGTACCGCTATTGGACGAGGTTTTGCTATGCCATTCGAATGCCACTTTACCGGTAAAAAGACAACCTTTGGTAAAAAGCGTGCTTACGGCGGTGCCAAGCTGTCCAAGGGTGGTTTCGGTCTCAAGACGACCGGCATTACTCGCCGTACCTTCAAGCCAAACCTTCAGAAGGTCAATGTTGAGTTGACCGACGACAAGGGTGTCAAGCGATCCAAGCGGGTTTATGTCTCCGCTCAAGCGATCCACGCTGGGATGGTCACCAAACCACTCAAGCGGAAATACGGCTACACCCGTCAGCAAAAAGAAGCTCTCGAAAGCTGATTTTTAAAGAAATTCGACCCATTACCCACACCTTTGCGTGTGGGTTCTTTTGTTTTACGGCGAGTTGCTGTATGATTGAAGTCCTACGACGGACCGCACTTGACCGCTCCTTGCTTCATCCAGCACAGCGAGCGATCAGCAATATTGGGAGGGCAAAGGATGCTCTGCGAATGTCAACAACGACAAGCAACGATCCACGAGGTCATCCTTCAGCATGGACAGAAGGTTGAGCGGCATCTGTGCGAACAATGTGCTGCAAAGCAAGGGGTCTCGACCGACCCGCATATGCCGATCTCGCAATTGATCTCCAACTACATATCTGGAAAGAACTTATCGATTCCGTCCGTCGGCAAAAAAGACAAGCCAGCTGATCGGCTCTCGCGCCCTGGGACGACGCCTCCTTGTCCGACATGCTCGATGACTTTCTCCAAGTTCAAGGATTCGGGACTCTTGGGTTGCCCAACTTGTTACTCAAGTTTCCAGAAGCGGCTCTCACCTTTGATCGCACGCGCACATGAAGGCGGCGAGCAGCACATCGGCAAAGTTCCTCAACGCGCGCTCGCGATGTTGAGTGAGTCAAACGAATCAGGAAACACGAATCTTCAGTCTCTCCTCGGCGGCGCATCCGAACGCGAGCAGCGACTGGGTCAGGTTCGGGTCAAGCTCAACAACGCGGTCAAGCATGAGGACTATGAACAAGCCGCGATGTTGCGAGATGAAATGACTCGGCTTGCATCGCTTCCCTCCTCTCAGATCGAGACACGAATCAATCAGAATCCGATGATTTCAGATTCGATGATGTCGAAGGAATCGGAACAGACTTCATAATCGTTGGTGCGGTGCTTGTAGGCACCGCGTTTTTTTGCAAGACTTGATGTGCTTGCGCTCATGGTTCACGCTTCAATCCTGACAACTCTGATCAGTGATACAAGCAATCGACAACAGAAGCTGTGTCCGAAGTTCACACAGCAGACAGGCGACCCAAGATGCAAGCGAACGAAACATCAGGACAACTCCCGGAGTTCCCGGAACGAGCCGGAAAGCGGAAGCAGATCCCGCATATCTCGATTGAGAACGATCCGATGATTCTTGGTGGACCGATCCAATCCGGGATCACTGAATGGCTCAAAGGGACTGGGGTGATGAGCGATGTTGTGATGTCCTCGCGTGCTCGCGCCGCGCGGAACCTCGCTGGATTCCCGTTCCCCCCCACCGCGAGCTCTGCGGATCGCTCACAGATCATGGAAATCTGCAGACGATGCATCGAATCGCTCGAACGAAAGAACGGCTCAACCATCCGATGGTTTGATCTTCGCAACAGCGATCCCAACGACCGCCGATTGCTCGTCGAGCGTCAACTCATGTCGAGGCAGCACGCCCGCGGACGCTATTCCAATGGCGAGGGTGGCCCGGACTCTCCTCGCGGTGTTGCGGTGATTGAGCCGGAAGAACGCATCAGTATCTTGGTCAATGAAGAAGACCACCTCCGCGTACAAGTCATCCGCTCTGGACTGAATCTCGAATCATGCCTCAAAGAGATCAACGGCTTTGACGATGGGATCGAGCAGATTGTCGACTATGCGTTCCATCCACAGTTCGGATATCTCACGGCATGTCCGACCAATGTCGGCACAGGACTCCGGCTCTCCGTGATGGTCCATCTCCCTGCGCTCAAGATCACAGGTGAGCTTGAGAAAGTACGGAACGCCGCGAGCGATATGGGTCTCGCGGTGCGTGGGTTATACGGCGAGGGATCGCAAGCGGCTGGAGAGTTCTATCAGATCTCCAACCAGGTCACGCTTGGTCGCAGTGACGAGATGCTGCTCCGCGAGATCGAGAGCGAAGTCGTCCCCAACATCGTCCGCTATGAACAACACGCGCGTGCTCAGTTGATGAATGAGAATCGAATGCTGATCGAGGACAGGGTGTACCGGTCGTTTGGGATTCTCCAGAACGCCCGATTGCTCAAGCCGGATGAGGCATTGGAGCACTTGGGGA
>JARGNC010000056.1 GCA_029212425.1 Phycisphaerales bacterium | reverse complement strand
CAGGGGATAGTTCGACCAGTTCACATTGTTGTGGGATTGCAGTCATCGCGCCTTCTCCGTTGATTCCTGCAACAGATTATAGCAGTCGCGCGATCTGAGAACTAATCCTGCGATTGAAACTGCTGCCATGCAAGATGGCCGCCTTTGAGATTGACTACCTGATACCCGAGCCGTTGGAGATACGACGCAGAAACCGCTGAACGCACCCCGCTGTGGCAGTTGACGAGCCATCGGGTGTTTTTAGAAACTTCTTCTAGCCGAGAAGCCAATCTGGTGTGCGCGATGTTGATCGCTCCTGGTAGATGTCCATTGTCAAACTCAGTAACCCTGCGAACATCGAGCACATGCACTTCCCCAGCATTGATCATTCCGGACGCTTCGGCGGCGCTCACTTCGGGAAGTGAAACCAGATCGCGGACGGAATCCGGATATCTTTCAATCTCCGAAGCATCGACCCAACCTCGGATACGGTCAAGCCCGATTCGGACCAACTGCCGGACAGCATCGTCAAGATGTTCAGGCGAAAGTATCAAATAGATGTCATCCGTGTCACGGACCATCGAACCCACATTGGTGCTAAACGAGTTGATGAGCGTGAAGTTCATCGCGCCGGGAACATGACCAGCACGGAACGCATCCCAAGGCCGGGTGTCGATCAACGCTACATGCTGGGTGTCCATCGTTCGCAGGTCTGAAGCAGACATCTTGGTTGGGTTGAGCAACCCGCCCAAGACTTTGGGACCGATCTTGTTATCCCGCTTCATATTTGCGAAATACATCGGAGGCTCGGGCTGCCCCTCAAGGATGAAGTCGACAAATGCTTGCTCTGAGGTTGCCGCTTTGAGCGCCGGATTGAATCGCAGCTCATACCCGATGGTGCTCATCGGGACCGCGCCGAGTGCTTTCCCGCATGCGCTGCCTGCTCCGTGCGCTGGCCACACCTGAACAAAGTCCGGAATGTCTTGCAACTTCTGCACAGTCGCATACAGCGTCTTCGCAGATGGCTCCATCATCCCGGATTGCCCCGCTGCGGATTCAAGCAAATCAGGTCTTCCTAGATCACCTACGAATACAACGTCCCCACTTGCGAGTGCGATTGGCTCCGTAGCTCCCGAACCATGATCGGTAATGAGAAACACAATGTGCTCGGGAGTGTGGCCAGGTGTATGAATTGCTTTGAACTCGATGTTCCCGATGTTGAACGAATCGCCATCTTTCAGGAGCGTGTGCTCGTATGTCCCCCCACCGGATTTCTCATCAAGCCATTGGCATTTCCAATCCGCATCCCCCTCGTCGGAGACATATACATGAGCACCGATTTGTTCCGCGAGTTCTCGTGACCCAGAAACGAAATCCGCGTGAATATGAGTTTCAGCTGTCGCGGTCAGTTTCAGCCCATTGTGTTGTGCTATCTCGATATAGCGATCAACATCACGCTGCGGATCAATAACGATCGCTTCACCTGAACGCTGACATCCAATGAGATATGCTGCAGCCGCGAGGTTCTCGTCGTACACCATCCGCATAAACATGACATTCACCTCACCGATACAACGGCTGCTCAGTTTGCCGGGAACAGGAACTGGATTGCTTCTCCGAACCGAGCAGCCCAAGCGGTTTCGTTGTGCACATGACCATCACCGATCAGTAGTTTGTGATCGGACTTTGAGAGTCTCGCCTGCCTTGAAAGCATCGCATCAACCTCTTTCGCCCAATCCACATACTGGTTGTTCATTTCTTTGTTCGCTGAATCGGTGCCGACCTCTGCGGAGCCCATCCCGATGACAAACTTCGAGGGGTATCCCTTCGCGTTTTTGATCTGTGAGACCGTTGGGTCTTTGCCGATCATCGGGAGACTCTCGATCAATGCTCGCCCAAAGACTTCGGGGTATTCCGTCGCGCCGTACAACGCCATCGCTCCGCCGAGTGATGCTCCACCAATCGCTGTATGATCGCGTCCCTGCTGCACACGAAACGCTCTGTTCACCTTCGGCATCACTTCGTGCATGATCCAACTCATGCATGCCGCCCCATCCCCTTCGATCCCTTTATATGAGCCCATCGGCATGAACTCGGAAATCCGATGCTCACCAGCGTGCGGGATCCCTACGACAATTATTGGCTCGACCGATCCGTTCCCGACCAGCTCGGTCAAGGTCTCGTCGATCTCCCATTCACCTGGAACGCCGGCCATTTGATCAAACAAGTTCTGACCATCGAACATGTACAGCACCGGGTAGGATCGGCTCGCGTTCTTTGGTTCGTTGTATCCCTCTGGGAGCCAGACCAACAAATCTCGAGTCATGGATTCAGCACCACCCGCACCGCCGCGAACTTCGACGCGTTTGACATTGCCGGTGACTTCGAGTGCACGATAAATCCCCTGTTGGCGGACCTGCTCGCTGAGCGCGACTGGCACACGGAACTGGGGGATTTCGATTTCAATGACAGGCCGCTCGTCACCTTTGAGTTTGGAGCGATCAATGAGCCCAAGCGAGCGATTCGCGATGGATTCGCCGTTCTCATCCAGTTCTTCTCGATCCCATCCGCCGAGCGTAAACTTGAACTGCATCCCAACGCCGTGGAGATCGCGATCAATCACGATCTGCCAGCGTGTGTCTGATCGTCCCGTGAGCATGGATTCTTCATCTGAGGGGTTCCAGCCGTTGATGCTCGACGCGAGATAAATCGGGTTGTCCTGATTTGCCATCCCAGAGTTGTCCTTGACAATCAGAACAAACCCTTGTGGCAATGTTTCGGGGCGAACCATGTCAGGCTCAGCCGCAAAACTCGTCGCGATGCTGCAGAGGAAGAACGAAAGAGCAAGGAATGTACGCACGGGATCTCCTTTTGAACCTGTATCCACACAGAACATTGTTGATCGATAGACCAGTGTAGTCCATAAAAAAGGTGCCCACACGATCGTGCGGGCACCCTGAATCTCATTAGAAATGATTCTCGATTACGGGCAACCAGCACCGAATGCCGCGAGGAACGCGGACACATCGAGGAAGTTGAAGCTTCCGTCAGGCTGGAAGTCAGCAACCGGATCTTGGTTCCCGAATGCCGCGAGGAACGCGGAGACATCAAGGAAGTTCAAGCTGCCGTCGTTGGTGAGGTCAGCAGGACATGGATTGGAAACAACTGGGTTGGTCAGGTTGATGAACTGGTCACCAGCAATCGCGTTGAAGTCCAGATCGTTGATGCCGTCGTCATCCGCATCGCGTGGACCGACATTTGCTGAACCCGCTGGGAGACCGCCAAGTACCTGGTTGGACAGGAACGAGAACCCATCGTTGGAGATCCAGCCTGCCATGAGGATGTCTTGCGATCCATCCCAACCGAGTTCGTCGAGATCAATGCAGAGCTCAACACCGGTGTTCACTGCTGCTGCAGCAGCAGGATCCGCAGCGACATCGGTCACACCAGCAACATTGGAGTTGTCGATCGAGACTTGTACAAGACCAGCGGTTGGGTTGAACGGGTCAAGAGCGAGCAGACGCGGAGCGTATTCGCTGAACAAGCTCCCGAAGGTGCCGTCTTGGATGTCAACACGTGGACCTGAGAAGTCCATGATTGGTGTTGCGCCGACTTCGCCACCGGAGTATGAGCCGTAATCGGTGATGACCGCGAAGTCAGGATCGATGTTGGCGCCGTTGGTGCGGAGTGTCGCAGCATCGGAGAAGTTGTTGAGTGCGCCGGTACCGCCATCGACACCGTTGTTGGTGTTGATCCAGTAGTCTGGTGCGAACGCGGAATCGAAGGTGATGCCCGCCATGCCGTTGAGGCCGTTGAAGCTGATATCAACATTGGTGTCCAGGAGCACATTCTGTCCGCCTGGAGCGACATCGAAGAACATGTTGAACTTGTTGTAGTTGTTCTGGATGTTGCCACCAATGAACACATACAGACGGTTGTTCGCTGTATCAATGTACACGCGACAGTTATCAATCTCTGAGCCGTATGCCCAGTTTGTATCTGGTGAAACTGGGGTTGATTCGGACTGTGAACCGATGACACCTTCGATGTTTGAGTTGTCGATACCCATCATCACACCGCCCGCAAGAGCGCCAGCGTTTGCAGCGCCGTATCCTGCGAGTGATCCCAGATCGTCGATATCTGATCCGATCGGACCAAAGAACGCGCGAGGAACATTCGGAGTGGTGCCATCGTCTTCGTCATCGTTCCACGCATCGACGGAGTAGACATAGTCTGCATCGAAACCGGAATCGAACGCGAGGCCTGATTGTCCATCAATGATGAACCCGCCTGCGCCTGAACCACCGCCGAGCGAGCTTGAGCCGCCAGCGCCGGTGTCGATGTAGAGGTCAAGACCGTTCCCGTTGTTCTCGAGGTTACCTGCAACCATGATGTAGAGGTTGGTTGCATCCTTTGCGATGTAGATGCCGTCGATTTCTGAGCCGCCACCGTTTGGACCTGAGCCGTCTACTGTGCCGTCGGTTTCATCACCGAAGCCGGTGTAGTTCCCTTGAAGGAAGACCTGCGACCACGCATCCGCTCCAAGGCTGCCATCAACTGTCGCGCCTGTTGCAGGGACGCCGCTGAGATCAACTTCGATGTGTTGTGTGGTGGTGTCGAATGGTGCATCGTTGAAGTTCTGTGCACCACCAAGGTTGCCGGTATCAATCGGGAGTGCACCAATGATCTGGTTTGATTTGAAGGTGCGGTCGCCTGAGTTGACCCAGCCTGCGATGCGGATTGTTTCTGACCCGGACAAGCCGAGCGAAGCGAGTGGAATCTTGATTTCAATACCAGTAGAAACGACTTCTGGGTTCCCGAAGTCACCACCTTGGAAGAGGCCTGGTCCATTATCTCCGAATCCGGTTGCATTATTTTGCACCCAGATCACATCGCCGTAGAAACCGCTTTCGGTTCCTGGATCGTAAATACCGTCGATGACTGGTTGTGCAAGAGCTGCACCTGAGCACGCAGCGATTGTTGCCGCGAACATTGATTTCGAAACTCTCATTCTGAACTCTCCTCGGATAGAAGTGTGAACATCGTGGTCCAACACGATGAATTCGTATAAAACAGACGCTTTACGCGTCGCCAAACTGCTTGACTTTATCACATAAGGGAGGAATCTCACCCAAAAATCCTCCCATTTCTCCACAATTACTATTCTGGAAGTACAGCCAAGGACTAACCCCTAGTGCTTATCAGTCGAAGCTCGACTTGCCAGCATTCTTCATCCCCCTCAAACCTTCGAGTTGCGGTCCAGACTGGATTGCTCGCTTCGTATCCCACCCAATCTGTTCCACAAGGTCCGATATCAATAACCAACTCAAAGCCGTCACCTTGACGGATGACACGGAGCCCTTTCCCATCTTCACTCGACTCCCATTGGGCTTTACCAGATCTTAACAATTCGCCGACGGTTGGATCCTGCTTGAGATGCATGATCCAGCTGACCTGCTCTTTGAACGACCGCTGCTCCGCACTCAGCGTGGTCCCGTCCAAAAATCCAGGCGGGATCGGACGCCGATCATCTGGGTCGTCTGCTCCGATCATCCCGAACTCATCTCCGTTGTAAATCATCGGAGATCCTGGCGCAGCGACCAGAACCATGTATGCAACGAGCGCCCTTGCCAATGCCTCCTTGCTGACCGAGTGTCGGTCGTAGGTATCCGCATCTCTCCATGGATGGGAACCATTGTCGAACGACCTCTGGTGGTCGTTGTGCATCAATGAAGCCAAGCGTTCAGTATCATGAGAACTCATGAGGTTGAGCTGGGATGCATCCGTTTCTGGGTCATGGGAATAGACCTCCGCGAGTCTCGCCGCGACCGATGATGCATCACCCTTCATATGACCAATTGCGAGCCAATCCGCGATCGCGTACGCCGCCGGGTAGTTCATCTGCGCATCGAACGCGGTCCCATCAAAGTACTCTCGAGCGTCAAACCAGATCTCACCCACAATCAATGCTTCAGGATTGATCCCTTTGACCAAAGCACGCCAATCTTTCCAGAACGGCCTCCCGATTTCGTTTGCGACATCCAATCTCCAGCCGTCAATGCCGTCTGAGGGATCGCCGTCCCCGTTTGGATCCATCCATCTCCGTGTGACCGCCATCATGTGTGCTTTGGGTTCTGGCGCAAGATCTCCCGTATTTGTTTGTTTGAAGACCGGCAATCGCCCATTGTGACCGCCCCACGACTCCCAGCCGACCAATCGCCCCTCATCGTCAAAGGTCGCATTGAACCACTCTGCATACTTTGAGGAGGATCCATGTTGAACGACATCCTGGAATGCCCAGTGGTCTAAACCGACATGATTCCAAACCCCATCAAGCATGATTCTCATCCCACGATCACGGATCGCAGGCACAAGCACATCCAGGAACCATCGATCCGCAAGCGTCCAGCCCCATGTTGTTTCATCCGCGGGATCCATTCCCTGAAGATCAAACCGATGCTGATTTGAAATCACCCCCGGATGTCCGAGTGTGGGATCGATGTGACGATGATCCATCGCGTCGTACTTATGGAGCGAAGTGGAAGAGAACACAGGACAGAAATAGATCCCCCCAACCCCAAGATCCTTCAGCTCGTCAAGGTATTGGTACACGCCTTGCAAATCACCGCCATACCTTCTTTGGTAGATGACATTGGCAACCGCACCGCCGGAACGCCTGGGATCATACCGAAAATGTCTCGGCTCACCTTGCGCAAGCATCCATGACCGCTCGACCTCTTCAATGGTCGCTTCATCGAATGACTGATCCCAACCCACCGTCGTGCTTTGTCTCTGACTGGGGTCATTCCCTTGGTTTTGATTGGCAAATCGTTCGGGGAAGACTTGATACCACACAATACCGCGGCTCCACTCTGGACCGAATCGCGTACCACTCTCTGTATCGATCAGTGGATTTGTGCCTTTGATGCACGGTTTTTGAGTCTCAGCCAGATTGATCGACTCGCATCCAGCGATTTTGATCGCACAGCAAAACAAGATCACGGCAAAGAGACAACTCCGGATCATCAAAAACTGATTGGTATACATGCCTGTTCCCTGTTGACGCGAGATATTCGATCCAGTAAAGTCCCTGTTGGGAACATAAGGGCAGTTTTGAATGCCCTGTTTTGCAAGCTTAATTCTATACGAAGGATACCACCGATGCATCCCATCCGCCGCCGGGCATTCACCCTGATCGAACTCCTTGTGGTGATCGCCATCATCGCCTTGCTGATCGGCATCCTCTTGCCTGCACTTGGGAAGGCGCGACAGTCCGCTCAAGATTTGAAGTGTTCCGCGAACGCAAGATCCATGGCGACCGCGATGGAGTTGTATGCCGCGGACAACAAGAACTGGTATCCAGTGATGCCCGCGTTGACCAGCCCGAACCCCAGTACCTATGAACTGATCGGGAATCAAAATAAACTTGGCGTCGCCGGAATGTTCAGCTTGTTCCAAGTCGGTCAAGCAGAATGGGCCGGCGGCTCATCGCTTCCATCCGCAGATCTTCGTGGTTACTTCGGTGGTCCTGCTCAAGGGATCGGAAACTACCCAGACCGTTCGAGCACCCCAATCATGGAAGGGTACATGGACGCACTGGAAATCCTCCACTGCCCACGCGACAAAGCCGACACACACTGGCGCTACCCCACGAGCTGGTGGAACGCACAGTACGACATCAATGGAACAGACTATATAGAGGTTGTTCCCGAAGCCCCGAGTTCACCGAACGATGTCGTGGCTTACAACATCAGCTACCTTTACTTCTCAGGATTCAAATCAGGCGAACCCGGCATCCTCACACCTGCACCGCTCTGGGGTGACGAAACCTACACCAACGATAATGTCACCAACGCCTTCTACGGTCACGGCTACAACTGGGTCGAAGACACCTACCAGAGTGGCTGGCAAGTCACCGCTGAAGCGATCGGATTCAACAAAGAGTCCGGCTACGCAGATGTCGACAACCACGGCGCCGACGGGGCATACTTCGCGTTCACAGATGGACATGTCGAGTTCATGGAAACCAACCCACAGCGGACCTTCTTTGCACGCGTGAGCAAGTATGTGAACACCTACGATTCCAACGGACGGGTGACAGGCCGAACCCAGGTCCCCGAAGCAGAACGCGAGATTGGTCGCAAAGAAGGCAAGAGCATTAACATCACCAATCCGAACAGATCATCATTCATGCAAACAATCGAATAAGCTCTCATCTCCGGCTCTGGACTCACAGACCCATCGAGAGTTTCCACCAACACGACCATGTCCGCATGACGACGATCGAGGCGACCCGTGACACCAGCGAACACCGCTCCCGCTCAACGCGATACCAAACCATCTTTCTTCAAACGCCTTCTCGCTCATCAGGAGTCTGGATTGGTGCTTGTGATCATCTTGATGATGGCGCTGCTCACTCTGTATGGGATGTTCACGCCCCCCATCGAACAGAAGACCAGAATACAGCTCGAAGAGAATGCAACCATCTATCGGCTCGATGCTGACGGCAACGAGCACGAGCATCTCGCAGCGAATCAGATCGTCGGCTACCGAGTGGTTGTGGATGGGGAAACCCGAGAATACAGCTCCACAAACATCGAGCGATACGACTCATCAGCACGCACGCTGATCCAGGTCAACACCGTCAATCGCTTTCTGAATAAATCCAATCTTGTACTCATTGCAAAGGACGCAAGCTTCTTTGCGATCATCGCGGTCGGCATGACCGGGGTCATCATCCTTGCGGGAATTGATCTCTCGGTGGGCTCGATCTATGGCTTGTCCGCGATCGTCGGCGCAATGGTCTTGAGCAATCTCCCTGCTGAAACTGGATGGATCGTTGCCGTCCCGCTCGCGCTGATTGTCTGCACAGCGGTAGGCACCGCGTGCGGTTTAGCAAACGGCGCGATGAGTGAAGGGCTCGGCGTGCACCCGTTTGTCATCACACTCGGGATGATGGCGGCTCTGCGTGGCTTGACAGTCGTGATCCCGCAACAGTTCTTCGGCACCCAATCCATCGGCGGCTTCCCCACTTCCTTCACGACTGGATTCTTCAAAGCCGAGTTCAACGGCGTGTACCCAGTGCCGGTCATCCTGATGCTGCTCTGCGGCATTGCGGGATGGTTCATCCTCTCCAAAACAGTCTTTGGCCGTCGCATCTTCGCGATCGGGGGCAACGAAACCGCGGCTAAATACGCAGGCATCCCGGTCAAACGCGTCAAGATTCTGGTCTACACAATCACCGGCGCTCTCTGCGGCCTCTCGGCATGCGCCTACCTCGGGTACTACGGAGCAGCAGAAACCAACGCAGGGAATGCGTACGAACTCCAAGTCATCGCGGCAACAGTGATCGGTGGAGCATCACTGATGGGAGGTCGGGGGACAGTCATCGGAGCTGTGCTCGGGGCCATCATCATCCAACTCATCAATAACACACTCATTATCTTCGAAGTCGATACCAGTTATAATCAGATCGTCATGGGTGCTGCGATTATCATCGCGGTGGTCATTGACCAAACAAAACAACGAATCCAAGCCCGCCGGGCATAATCACACACGGAGCACACGAATGTCCACTCGAAAATCACTATTGACCGCTGCAACATTGGTCTCGATGTCATCACTCGCACTCATTGGATGCTCCGGTTCAACCGACTCCGAAAAATCGACGGACGCTTCCAAAGCGAGTTCGTCTTCTGATGTTGTGTACAAAATCGGCGTGATCGCAAAAAGCAACTCGAACCCGGTATTCCTTGCCGCAAAGAACGGAGCGATCGCAGCAGGTCAACGCTTGAGCGAAGAACACGATGGTGTGTCCATCGAGATCCTCTGGCAGACCCCTGCAATGGAAGACGCACAGGTCCAAGCGCAATATGTCGAGCAGCTCGTCGCATCAGGTGCTGATGGCATCGCGATCTCCTGCACCGACGCAAATCTCCTCACTGGCGCGCTCAAAGCCGCGGTTGAAAGCGGGGTCGTGGTCGTCACCTTTGACTCGGACGCTCCAGAATCCGGACGGATGGCGTATTACGGCGTTGACGATTTCCAAGCAGGCAAAGAAGTCATGCGACAACTCGCTGGTGTCATGAACAACGAAGGCAAAGTCGCTGTGCTGACTGGGAACCCAGCAGCAACCAACCTCCAAGCTCGCGTCAACGGCGTCGTCGAGCAAGCCGCGGAATATGAAGGCATCCCAACACCGATCGTCTACTCATTCATGCCTGAGACCGCGACCGAAGCTGCTGCGAAAATGCAGCAAGTCCAGACCGCAAACCCAGACATCACCGGATGGGCACTCGTCGGGGGTTGGCCGCTCTACACGGACAACGCACTCGATGGGATCTACGAGAGCGCCAAGATCGTCTCTATGGACCCCCTCCCACTCCCACTGGTCTACGCACAGAAGGGACAAGTCCAGGTTCTTGTTGGTCAACCTTACTTCGGTTGGGGCGAGAAATCGGTTGAGATGATCGTCGACAAACTCCACTTCGATCGCAGCCCAAGCTCAGAAATGGTGTACGCAGAGTTTGATATTGTCACCACCGACAACGCTGAAGAGTTCGCAGAAAACTGGAAACTCTGGCTCGGCGAGGATTAATCAACCCCCATGCCAGCCAGCGAACCAATCTTGACCGCAACCGGTATCTCAAAGCGTTTCGGGATCACCCAAGCGCTCGATGATGTCAGTGTGTCATTCCGAGCAGGGGAAGTCCACGCGTTGATGGGCGAAAACGGCGCGGGCAAATCCACCCTCGGGAAAGTCATCGCAGGTCTACACGCTCAGAACTCAGGATCGGTGGTCATCAATGGTCGTGAACTGATCCCAGGCTCTCTCGACGACGCATTCCATGCCGGGATCCGCATTGTGCACCAAGAACTGGCACAATGCCCGAACCTCTCTGTTGCAGAGAATTTATGCCTGCACGACCTTCCCACGAAGGGGATGACAGTTGACTTTGCTGAGATGGAACGCAGAGCGTCCATGCTCGTGCATCAACTCGATCCGGACATTGATGTCACCAAGCCGCTCGGATACCTCTCCCCTGGACGACGACAGATCTGCCAGATCGCGGCATCACTCGACAAGAACCCCGATGGTTCAATGATCGCTAAAGTGATTGTGCTCGACGAGCCGACCTCGTCGCTCTCAATCTCCGAAGCATCAATCCTGATGGACATCACCCGCGATCTTGCATCGCAGGGACTCACGATGATCTATGTCTCTCATCGCATGAGTGAAATCTTCACCTGCTGCGATCGCGTCACCATTCTTCGCGACGGCAAGTTTGTCGCGACCAATATCGTCGCGGATATCGACGAGCCCACGCTCGTCGAGCAGATGATCGGTAGACGCATAGAGACCCCAGCCGCGAAGTCGGACGGGATGACCGCCGAGTCCGTTGAGACCATGGCGCTCAAATCCGAAATCCGAGGCGACGCTCCCGATCAACCAGTCGTAGATTCAGAGCCTTGCATGAAGATCCGCGATCTTTCTTCACCCGGAAAGCTGGACAACTGCTCGCTCGATCTCCATCCAGGCGAAGTCTTGGGGATCGGTGGATTGGTCGGCGCAGGTCGCTCCGAACTCTTCGACGCGATCTTCAACATCGACACCCGCGCCACCGGATCAGTGAATGTCGACGGACGCGAAATCCTTGGCAAAGGCATCCGTGCAGCGATCGAAGCGGGGGTTGGACTCGGATATGTCCCTGAAGACCGACGCATTCAAGGGCTGTTCTTCAACCTCGGGATCGATGAGAATATCCTCGCGCCGATCATGAACCGGATTTCCGGATTCTGCGGCATCCGAAAGCAAGCAGACGAACTTGAAGCGGTTCGCAACCGCATCAACCGATTTCAGATCAAAACCGCTTCACTCTCCGAAACCACGCCTGGTGAACTCTCCGGCGGAAACCAACAAAAACTCCTCATTGCACGATGGATGACCGAGCAAACCAAGGTCCTGCTGCTCGACGAACCGACACGCGGGATTGATGTGGGAACCAAATCGGAAATCTACAAGCTGATCCGCCAAGCCGCGGATGAGGGGCTCGCGATCCTGCTGGTGTCCTCCGAGATGCCCGAACTCCTCGCGCTCTCTGATCGAATCCTCGTGATGGGAGACGGCCAGATCAAGGGCGAACTGACCGGCGTGGACATGACCCAGACGAATATCCTGACGCTTGCAACAAAAGAGAAACACCAAGAAAAAGCCCATGTGCAGTTGAACTGAACATGGGCTTCGCGTTCTCTTGTTTGAATCCACTTACTTGGTGAGTACACGTACTTTCTTGTCCGATCCGATCACACGAACTTTGATCGTGCGATCCGGGTATCTCATTGTGCCGTCGACTTGTTTGAGTACTACGACAACGACCGCCTCGGATTCGTCTGCATAGATCATGGTTGTAAGCGATTCACCCAGCATGTAACCGAAGCCTTCGCCTGCATCTTCGTAGAGCGTGCCAAATGCCTTTCCGTTGGAATCCAGATGCACAATCAAGGTCAGTTCATCGCGTGAATCTGGGCGATCACCGAAGTGCTGCGTCACTGGAGCCGTCGGGATAATGGAACCAGGACGGATGTAGAGGTCCGGCAGGTTTGCATCCTTGGAATCCCGCCCGGATTCAAAGTCTGGGAAATCAAACTCCGCCCACTCCACACCATCAACTGCCCCAGGCATCACCGACACGCGATCACCCTCCGGAGTCGCTTTGGTCACGACGAGCATGTCCGCACCAAGCAAGAACGAATCATCCTCAGACCGCAATGCATGATCAGCAGGATCCGCAAAGAAGGTCGGACGGACGATCGGCATCCCGGTGTCCGCGGACTCTTTGAACAGCGTGTAAATGTACGGCATCAATCGGTATCGACGCTCAAGACCACGACGAGAAGTCGCTTCGACCTCAGCACCGAACGACCATGGTTCCTTGTCAATGTTCCCCTTCGCGGTATGACCGCGAGAGAACGGGAAGAGTGTGCCAAACCCCATCCAACGCTGGAAGAGTTCGCCATCACCGTTGTACGCAAACCCACCGATGTCCGGTCCAACGAACGGCTGTCCCGACAAACTCAGATTCAGCGACATCGGGATCGACATATCGAGGTGCGCCCAGTTGGCGCTGTTGTCACCTGTCCATGTTGCGCCGTAGCGCTGACCCCCGATGTAGTTCGCGCGAGAGAGCACGAACGGGCGTTTCGTCGGGTTCGTGTCCATCACGCCCTCGCGGGTCGCGCGGATCATCTGCATCCCGTAGACATTGTGGTATCGTGCGTGCGTCCCGGGTCCTCCGAGCTCCTCGTCGGCGTGGTGCACGTTGTCCTCGGGCATAGTCTTGGTTGCGACATTGAAGACCGCGGGTTCGTTCATGTCGTTCCAGACGCCGTCGATCCCGTACCCCATGAACTCCTCGTACAGACCAGCCCACCACGAACGGACATCCTCGTTGAAGTAATCGGGGAAG
>JARGNC010000055.1 GCA_029212425.1 Phycisphaerales bacterium | reverse complement strand
TGCCGACGCCCGAGCTGATCGAGGGGTACATGAGCCCGCGTCCTTTGATGCGTGCTGCTTCTTTGAGCATGTCATCGAATGATGATGCGATATCTGGGTTGGGGGGACGGACATCAGTGATCTGAGCGGAGTACTGGGCGACCTGATCAGCGATGGTGTCGAAAGTCGCGTGGATCGCTTGGTCGTTGAGGAGCTTGGAGCCGATGGTGTCGGTTTGGGTCGGGGTGGTCATCTCGTGATTCCTTTGGTCTGAAACTGATTACTGTGATTCGGAACCGCCTGCACTGAGCCTTGCGACGAGGATCGCGAGGAGCTGGCAGCGTTCAACGAGACTTGGGATTTCGATCCATTCGTCGGGGGTGTGGAGCCCACCACCTCGCACGCCGAGCGTGTCGATGGTCGGGAGTCCGGCTTGTTGGAGGATGTTGCCGTCGCAGACGCCTCCGGTTTTTGCAAAGGGGAGTTTTTGTCCGAGCGCTTCTGCGACGGACCGCGCTTTGAGTGCGAGCGATTCGGTCGCGGGGATCAACGGCTTTGCAGGACGATTGAAGCTCCGATGAACCTTGACTCCGGGGAGTGCGTCTTGGGATGTATTGAGCGCTTCAAGCATCGTGGTGATTTCATCGGCAATTGTCTGATCCGGGAATCGGACATTCCCCCATGCCTTGGCATGATCGGGGACTCCATTGGTCACAGGCCCACCTTCTAGGGGTCCGATATTCAGAATCCGTCCGCGTGCAGGATCTGGCATGTCTCCCACGGCGACCAGGCACTCACCGAGTTTGGTGACCGCGGAGATGCCATCGGTGAACGCGCGACCGACATGCGCGGACTTGCCGAAGGTTTCGATCATGAACTGACCGGCGCCCATCCGTTCAACAACGAGCTCGCCTCCCGGCATAGCGGGTTCGAGCGCGAGTCCGAAGTCGTGGAGCTTTGCCTGGTCCGCAAGAGCGTTGGCGGAGTGGTAGGTCCCTGTTTCTTCATCCGCGTTGAGGGAGAAGGTCCAGTTCGCGTCAACGCCGCATTCTTCGAGTGCTTCGAGCGCGGCGACGGCGATGACGAGACCGCCCTTCATGTCCACGCAACCTGGACCCAGCGCGGTTTTGCCATCGTCGGACATGGTGAGTTTGTTGAACTCGGAAGCTGGATCGTGGACGGTGTCCATGTGTCCAGCGATAAGGACTCGACCTGACGATGCGCCGTTGAGTCGCTCGCAGATTGATGTGGTCGGCATGTACCCGCCGGGCTTACCTCCGAGGAGCCATTCTGGTTTGGGATCGGGATCGATCTGTGTGTGGTTCGCGCCCAGTGCTGAGAGCCTGGATGTCAGGAGATCGCGGGTGTGCTCGATCCCGGACTCGTTGAATCCGCCGGTTTTGATCCCGACATGGAGGATGAGGTCCTCAAGGAGCGCATCAGCTTTGGAAGCGATGGCATTTGCGATGCGTTGTTCTTGGGTGTTGAGTGTCACGCGGGGAGTGTATGGGGTCATAAATCGCCCTTCCAAGCGATTTAGAGGGGATTTTTCGGAATCATGGTTTAGATTCGATAGGGCATGATTTCACTCGAAACATTTTTGATCGCAGCATGAGAGAACGGACGGATTAAGGTTTGGTGAGTCTTGCAGAATTGCGGTTTGATCCAGCTGAGTCTTTGGTAATGTTCTGTCAATGAAGCACCTGCGGCTTGTTCAAGTCACGGATGACTGACGAACTTGCTGACCCGATCGAGGAACTGACATGAGGTACCGAGCGTGCTGGATTTCCGACTTGCATCTTGGAAGCAAGAAAGCGGAGACTGAACTGATCTACAGCTTTCTCAAACAAAACGAGTTCGATGCGCTCTACCTCAACGGCGACATCATCGATATCTGGCGCTGGAAACAAGCTGGACTGCTCAAAGCGAAGAACACGCAGGAACACATCAATGTCGTCCAGCGCCTGCTCAAGCTCGCAAAGAAGGATACCCCGATCCATCTGACGATCGGCAACCACGACGAGTTCCTCATGCACTTCCTTGGGGACAACGACACGGCGCGTGACTTTGGACAGATCAATCTCGCGGAGCGTGTCGTGCATACCGCCGCGGACGGGAAGCGGTACCTGATCCTGCACGGGCATCAGTTTGACCTCGTCACACGCACCGCTCCATGGCTCTCAAAGCTCGGCGATCGCGGATACGAAACGCTCATCTGGATCAATCGCATCGTCAACAGGATCCGGCGCCGACTCGGAATGCGTTACTGGTCGCTCTCCAAGTTCATCAAGCTCAAGGTCAAGAAAGCAACGATGATCATCGGGAACTTCGAGGAGAGCGCTTTGCACTACGCGAAGGACCACGGCTACGACGGCATCATCTGCGGACACATCCATAACCCCGAAATCAAGGTCAACCAAGACGGTCCCGACTACCTCAACTCGGGATGCTGGACCGATCTCGCGAACTGCAACGCGCTCGTCGAACGCATGGACGGCTCCATCGATCTCATCCACTGGAACGGCAACGACGAGGTCATCCTCAAATCCACCGATCCCAATCGCGGAGAGACTTACCTCCCAACGATCTACGAACTGGGGAGCATGCCTGAGAAGAAACTCAAGCGGCAGCGGCAGGTCAGTGTTCCTGCGGATGAAGTCCTGATGGGTTTGTGATCAGTATCCAATCGGTCGAATGATCCCAAGATCAATGACCACTCCGTTTGGTTGATACAGATCCACATTCAGTTCATCCTCTTTGATTGAAGTGAAGACGAGTGAAGTGCGTCCAGAGGTTTCCGCGTTGATGTAATCTGCGCGGGATGGACCTGCGTATTTCTCGTTGTTGCGTTCGTTCGCGTGGAAGTGGTAATGCGCGAGGGCGCGGTCTGAGAATCGGATCATGTCTTCGGACGCGACGAATCGCTCATCGCTCACGCGGTCGCGTGCTCGCGGACGGAACAGTACGGCTCGATGGAGTCCTGTCGTTGGATCGACATCAAGGATGCCGCCGTATTCGGTTTTGCGATCTTTGTGATCCAGACGGCGCTGGACATAGAGTTTCTCGATGACCTCCGGCGACTGGATCGCTTCGTCCATAACGAGGATGGTGATGAGGTCTGCCCAGTTGAGCTGGCTCTCCCACTGTTCGAAGCGTTCGTTGTGGGTGGGTTCACCTTTCGCGGCTTTGCGTTTGATGAAGGTTCGGCCTGACAATCTCGATGCGATTTCTTGCGTGAGTTCCGCTTTGCTTGCTGAGAGCCATTCACTTTTGTGCTGGTTTGCCCAACGGGTCGGTTCGATGTGACGGAGACTGATCCCTTGGCGCTGGTTGTCCCTGAGTCGGGAGATTGCCGTGCGGGACTGTTCCCACCAGAGGGTGTTGTTGCGTGCGGTTTTGTCGTCATCGGATCTGCGGAGCTGACGGAGCCATGCGAGTTCCATCGCTTGGTCTGGGAGCACTCCGAAGTCGTACCAGCAGGCGCGGAGATCATCAAGCGTTTGCTTGGTCCCCAGATCGTTGGAGATGTTGGTTTGTGATTCGAGGAGACGGACGCGCTGGGAGCCGTCCTTGTCGAGTCGTGCGAGGAGTCCCCACGCGTCGTCGCGCGTGCGATCTGCGACTCGGAGGATCGAGCGTTCTTCGCGATTGGAAGCACCTTTGAGTGGATCGAGAAACACACCAAACACCACGGCTTCGATTGGTTGACCTGGGTTGAGTGCTTCGATCGCTTTGCGTTCCATGCGTTCTTCGTCTGGGTATCCAGGAGCGACGCGTGCATACGAACGGACAATCGCGGGCATCAGACCATCCCACTGGGCACGGATCGCGTGCTGAAGAATGATGCGGACCGCTTGGCGGTCTTGTTCGGTTGGGAGGATCAAACGCGCCATGCGTGCGGAGTCTGCGTCGCCTTCTTCAGAAGTGTCGGACATCAGTAGATCGAGTGTGGTGTAGCGGAGCTGGGGAGAGGTGGCGGAAGACCACGCGAGGTTTTTGAATGCTTGACGGGTTCGTTCTCGGATGCGGACGCCTGCGACGACCTCGCTCCACGCTTGTTCCGCGGCGGCTACCCGATCTCGCTCGAGCAAATCGGGGTTGCGGACATCAAGAATCGGATTCCCTGTCGGCTTGTACTTTGAGCCGGCTGAACACCCGAACTGGGTGAGTGTGAAAATACAGCACAACATCACGAAAAGAGCACGGGTATGGATCTGCATGGTCATGCGGGAGTGTATGCCTTGTGCTGATCTGGTTGCCAAGAGAACAGGCATTTGCCCCCTGCTTCGAGGTGCGGGTCTATAATTACACATGACTACCGAACCCATCACATTGAGCGAACGCGTCTCGGCGATCATTGATCTGATCCGCCCTGCGGTGCAATCCGATGGCGGTGATATTGAGTTGGTCGATGTCACTAACGATGGCGTGGTCCAGATCCGGATGCATGGCGCGTGTGTGGGGTGCCCCTCGTCGGATATGACGCTCCGGATCGGGATCGAGCGGACGCTTCGGGAACGCGTTCCAGAGGTCATCCGGGTCGACGCGGTGGACTGAACCGCGATTCTGAGCGGTGTGGGCAGTATGTGCACAACCGCTTGTAATTGGTGATATGTCAGATGTTTGCGGGTTTTTGGCTTGTTGAGGCTGAGCGGTCTCGGTATACTTTGGGATACAGATCGGCACTGAGGCCGAGGAGTAGATTGGAGCCAGGATGCTTGTCATTACCCGTCGTGAAGGCGAAGAAGTTGTGATCGGAGACCCAAAGAACCCAATCGGGGTTGTGCGGATTGCATCGGTCAAAGGTGAACGCGTCCGCGTTGCATTCGACTTCCCTCGTGATGTTGAGATTCATCGACGAGAGATCGCTGAGCAGATCGTGGTTGAAGCAGAGGAAGAGTACGAGACTGCAGTGATCGCGAAAATCTCGCCTGCTGTGACGAGCTAAGCGGACTCTATTCAACTGAGCTACAGAACCAATGAAAAAGCCCCATCGTTTGATGGGGCTTTCTTTGTTCTATGGATAAACCAGATGCTTATTCTGGTTCGCCTGACGACATGTCGTAGACCCAGCCCTCGATCGCGCGGTCGAGGTTCTGGATGTCGCCCTCTCCGAAGAAGAGGCCGATTTCCTTCGCGGCTGCTTCTGGGGAGTCCGAGCCGTGGATCAGGTTGAAGGAGTTGGAGACACCGAAGTCACCACGGATGGTGCCGGCTTCTGCTTTGGAACCGAAGGTCGCGCCCATCATGGAGCGAGCGATTGCGATCGCGCCGACGCCGCGGACTGCGAGGACACAGACAGGGGAGGAGGTCATGAATCCGACGAGCCCGTCGTAGAACGGCTTGCCTGCGTGGTCAGCGTAATGGGTGCCTGCGAGCTCTTTGGAGATGGTCATCATTTTCATCCCGACGATCGCGAGGCCTTTTTCCTCGAAGCGGGTGATGATCTTGCCCATGAGGCCGCGTTGGACTGCGTCTGGCTTGAGGATAATGAGGGTGGTTTCCATTGGATTGCTCCGGTGTTTTATGGGGTTTGGGGGTGTTGTTTGGTCGAAATCCGCACCTCATTGCTCTGTGCTTGGCGCGGTTGGAATCATAGCCCCAGCATGGGCTTGCATCCAAGACGACTGGATTCGTCTGGAGAGGCTTCAGAGGTTGATGAGGGAGCTAGAAATCCCAAGAAGGCTCACCAACCACGAATCCCATGAAGAAGGCTCCAAGGATGCCTCCGAAGAAACCAACGATTCCAGACCCGATCCAGATCATGAAGGCGTAGAGGGTATGGAGTCCGACAACTGGACCTGATTCGATCAATCCCAGTTGCTTTCGGGTGGTTGTGTATTGATCCAACCACATCACGATTGCAACGAATGAGAGTATCGCCCATGCGAAGAGGGCGACCAGGACATAGCTCCAAACTACCACACCCCCTGTCATTGGATCAGTCCATCTGAACGCGAGTGCGATGATGACCCCCACTGCGGTCAATGGACCGATCAAGAGCCATGGTGTGTGGAGCCACCAGAGTTTTTGGGTCCAAAGGTGTGTACGAAGCCGAAACTCGTGGGGTGGTCCGAGCTTGCACATCCCGATCCCGATTCCGAGTGAAGCGACAACTCCGAATCCGATTCCAAAGAATGCAGCGACCAGGGATTCCCACGATCCCTCGGAAGCCATGAACGCTCCGAGTGCATAGATCACCAGACCGATGATCCACCAGACTATGTTCGCTCTGATGACTGTTCCAACGGTTGAATGAATGTGCTGACGGAGCTCGTTTCTGGAACTGGCATCCGCATCCCACACGCTTGCGCATTCAGGACATACGGCTTCGAGTTGATGGGGGATTTCATAGCCACATCCATGACATGCGACCAGCTTGTTTAGAGAGTCGTGCGAAGACATCATCTGGATACGATCGGCGAACCCATTTGGTTTGCTGTATCTTTCGATCGCCCCAAATCGGGCAGAATCTCAGCGAATCGGATATGCTCTATCATTCAGTTATCCGATTAGTTGCCCCGCCAAGGAGGGTGGAATGGCGAAAACGACCGCTCCAAAGAAGACCAAACGAACCAAAGCCGACGCTGAATCCATGGCGTCAAAGCAACGAGATATCTCTGTGTCCGAGTTCTTCGCGAAGAACAGGCACCTCTTGGGGTTTGACAATCCTCGCAAAGCGTTGCTGACGACTGTGAAAGAAGCGGTCGACAATGCACTTGATGCGTGCGAAGAAGCTTCGATCCTTCCTGAAATCGAAGTGAAGATCGAAGAAGTCACCGCTCCGACCCATGCTTCCAAACCTGGTCGGTACATCGTCACGATCACAGACAATGGACCTGGGATTGTTCGGAAACAAGTTGAGAATATCTTTGGGCGTTTGCTCTATGGCTCTAAGTTTCACCGTCTCAAAATGTCGCGTGGACAGCAGGGCATCGGGATCTCCGCTGCTGGGATGTACGGCTTGATGACCACGGGCAAACCGATGATCATCACGACGCGACCAAAGAAGAACAAACCGGCTCACCATCTCGAACTCGCGATGGACACGACGAAGAACAAACCTGAGGTGACGGTCGATATCGAGACCGATGACTTCCCGGATGGCACAGGGACACGCGTCGCGATCGAGATGGAAGCGAAGTTTTTCCGCGGAAAGGGATCTGTCGAGACTTATCTCGAACAGACCGCGATCTCGAATCCGCACTGTTCGATCACATTTATCCCCCCTGACAAAGCGAACGAGAATCCTGACCTTGCGGAGAGCAACGAATCTGTCGAAGCCGACGAGCAAGGTATCCTTCGCACGCAAGAGTTCAGCGATCGGATTGTTTATCCGCGAACGGTTGACGAGCTTCCACCTGAGACTGAGGAGATCAAGCCTCACCCGTATGGCGTGGAGCTTGGGACCTTCCTGACGATGCTCAACAAAACCGAGGAAAAGCAACTCAGCGGATTCTTCCGCAAGGAGTTCTGTAGGGTCCCGCCTTCAACCGTCAAGGAAGTCACGGCGGCTGCATCGACCAAGGGCAACTCGTATTCCGGGAGCACCTGGGTCAAAACGGTTGAATCCAAGGACGCGGAGAAGATCTACAAAGCGCTCCAAGAAGCGAAACTCCGTAGCCCCCCTACTGACTGTCTTTCGCCGATCGGTGTGAAGCAGATGCTCGCGGGATTGCTCAAAGGTGTTAAGGCGGAGTTCTACACCGCTTCGACGCGCAAGCCGAGCGTGTATCGCGGGAATCCGTTCCAGATCGAAGCCGCGATTGCGTTTGGAGGAGAACTCCCAGGCGATCAGCAGGCGAGGGTTATCCGTTATGCGAACCGAGTTCCGTTGCTGCATCAGCAGTCGGCGTGCTCGTCGTTTAAATCCGTGATCGACACAAGCTGGAAGAACTACGGCATGCAGCAGCCGCGTGGCGGGGTTCCCGTTGGGCCGTTGGTGGTGATGATCCATATGGCGAGTGTGTGGGTTCCCTTTACTTCTGAGTCCAAGGACGCGATCGCGGACTACGACGAGATCAGAAAGGAAATGTCGCTCGCGCTCCAAGAGTGCGGTCGCAAACTCGGTCAGTACATCCGTCGCCGTCAACGCATGAAACGCGACGCGCAGAAGCGTGATGTCTTCGAGCGGTACATCGGAGAAATTTCCAGAGCGTGCAACTACCTCACGGGGACCGACACGCAGGAGCTTTACGATGCCCTTCTCGCGCAAGCGAAAGCGCGGACTGAGATTGCCGATGCACAGCTTGACGACGAGGGCAACTTCATCAAAGACTCCGCGGGCAATCTCGCAAAGGCGGACGATGTCATCATCCTTGATTCGATCGATTCGAGCAACACGACCAAAGGCGCGGTTGCAGAGGCAAAGCCAATCGTCAAGAAGAAGCGCGTGAGCAAGGCATCTGGAAAGAGCACCAGCAAGAAACGAACATCCAAGAAGTCATCCAAGAAGGCGGCCGCCGGGCTGTTCGGAGCGTAATCCATGGCGAAGAAGACCACAAAGAAAAAAGTCGTGAAGAAGGTCGCGAAGAAGAAAGTTGCCAAGACAATTTCAAAGAAATCTTTGAAGAATGCTGCTGGAAAGACCGCCGTTGGATCAAAAAACAAAGCGGGCAAACGCGACCAAGATACTTCGGTCAAGCTCACAAAGATGGCCCAGAGCATCGTGACCGCGGTCCACTCCGACAAAGAACCTGAGATGGATGTCCCGATCCGTGCCGCGTCCAACACCAACTGGAACGCGAAGAAGGGCATCCTCGAGATGGGGGATTCCGTTGGGACTCGGCAGCTCTTCAACCTCGGACAGGCACGCAAGTTCATGCAGACGCTCTTGCATGGCAAGTCCGTAGACGAGTTGCTGGTTGCAGATAAGACACTCTCGCTTCGTGGGATGTTCTACAAGTCACTCCACACGATCGAGGGGACGAAAGAGAAGACCTTCGACGACCAGACCGAGTCCGACGGCATCCTCGAAGACCTCGAAGTCTCGCTCGGATCGCTGCGTGAAGAACTCCATATCTTCGCGAAGAAACGCGGGACGATGGTCGGGAACATCACGGTCGTCGATAACGGCGACGAGATCAACTGCAAGAAGATGGGTTCAGGCGGATACGCGATCCCGAGTATCTGCGAGCCTGAGGTTATCCAGTTCAAGGATGTCAAAGCGAAGTTCATCCTCCATGTCGAGAAAGACACGGTCTGGCAACGCTTCAACGAGGACCGCTTCTGGGAGAAACACAACTGCATCCTCACCGAAGGTTCGGGCCAACCCACTCGCGGCGTGAGGCGCATGCTCCACCGCTTGAACAAAGAGCACGGGCTTCCCGTGTACTGCTTGCTCGATTGCGACCCTTGGGGACACTACATCTACAGCGTGATCAAGCAGGGATCGATCTCACTCGCGTTTGAGTCGTCCCGCCTTGCGATTCCCGATGCGAAGTACCTTGGAATCCGCTCGATCGACTTTGAACGCTGTGGATTGTCCGACGATGTCAAGATCGAGCTCAATGACCGGGACATCAAGCGAGCGAAGCAGATCGCGTCGTACCCATGGTTCGAGAAGAACAAGCAGTGGCAGAAGGAAATCAAACAGATGCTCAACAATGGGTTCAAGATGGAAGTTGAATCGTTGATCACGAAGGATATTTCTTATGTGACCGAGGAGTATGTGCCTGCACGCTTGAAGGCGAAGGACTGGCTCGGATAAGAGCAGAACAGTCTGTTCTCGTGCTCTATACACTCGATTCCACGGAACTGAGTCTGGTTTTCAAGTTTGCGGCCCAGATGAATTACAAGTCTGGTATATTCGCTCATCGCATGAATTTTGCGTTGAGGGTTTCGCATTGATTCAAATCAATCCAGTTCGCTCGAGTCGTCCGACAACTCAATACTCGTCCCGCTTTGGTTTTACTCTTATAGAGTTACTCGTTGTGATCGCGATTATTGCGTTATTGATCGGTGTGTTGCTGCCTGCACTGAGCTCTGCGCGTGCGACGGCTCAACGCACGGTGTGCATTTCAAACATGCGTCAGCTTGGGCTTGCGAATCAGATGTACGCGATGGACTTCAAGGGACAGTCCATGCCGACAGGATTGTTTGAAACGACGAGAGGGCCTCGGAATAATGCGGGCCGACTCAACACGATTAACTGGGCGTACTTATTCAACAGGACCGGGAGTCGACGAAAGGGCGTTGGGCTGTTGATGGATTATGTCTCAAACGCGACTGAGATCGTCGAGTGTCCCACAAATCAAAGGCGTGATCCGTTCGGGATTGAGGAAGACCCCGACACCATGCGGTTCCGTGACTATTACGGGGATGGCGAACTCAACTTTGATTACACTTTCAACGCACCTGCACAAGGCGCGAAGGACTCTGTGCAGTTTGACGTGTGGATGTTTAAAGAAGCCGCACCGAACACTGCGGACTTTGACTCTCGCGAGTTTACCTCGATGGCGACTGATGGCTTGGTGGCGCGGATGCCAGGGCTTCCGATCATCATTGAGGAAAGCTCATGGTGGTTTAACAACAACAGCCCTCAGGGTTCTTCGGATGGAGCGTGGGGGAATGCTGACCAATGGACCACAAGACACGACGGCGGTGGCTCAACTTTTTACCACGATGGTCATGTCGGTGTCTTCAATCCCCCCAGCGGGTTTGTCAATGATAATCCCGACGAAGCGTACGGAGACACCGGATTCACCTCGTGGGATATTTATGTCCGGCCCAACTTCAGAGGACGATACTACCGGCTATACGACATTGCTGATGCGCAGTCAAACGCACGCGATGGACACAATCCCGGATACGGTGCGATCAATCATCCTGCTCGATACCGATAGGTGATGCGCTGGACTGGCCTGCAGTAGACATGCAGTTGAGCTGCAGAGTGAGGGCACCTGAGATTGATTCTCAGCTACCAGATGGTCCGAAAATACCTTCTGATTCGATTGCAAATCATGCAATCTGGTGTACATCTTTAAGTGTAAAGCCCGACACACACGGTTTCATTCCCGGTCGGATTTCTTGAACGCACACACTGGAGGGAACACCATGAACAAGATGATTTCAATTTGCGCCATCGTATCAGTCGCCGTCGCAAGCAACGCTTCAGACGGACGCGTGATCGTCGAGGATTTCGACGGCGCCGGCTTCAATCCTGAACTCACTTTCGATTTTTCTTCGGACTTCACCGGTGGAGGCGATACCAGTGATCACATGGATGGAGTTCTCTGGTTGTACTCTGATCTCGCGGATGTATCCGTCAACACGCTTGCTCCCGGAGAATGGATCGAATCCGTCGAGGTGACCTGGACTGATTTCTGTGGAACGGGATGCACCAATCTTGAAATCTTTGGATTGAACAACTCGTTGGCGATTGGCAACACCGACATTGCTGGGAGCGAAACAGTGCTTCTGACTTCTGTGGATATTGGTGAGTCCATCGAGCACTTCACCATTTCATCGTTTGAAGGTCGAATCGAAGAGGTGGTTGTGACTGTTGTGCCTACTCCTGGACCTCTCGCATTGGTAGGTGTTGGAGCATTGGCGATGATCCGCCGTAAACGCTAAACCAGCACGACGATTGTCACACATTTGACACCAAGCAAATCATCAATGACCTCATTGCCACCGAGACTGCAACCTCGGTGGCGATGTTTTTGATACCCAAGTCTTTCACAGTTGGCTTGATTCACAGCGTGACCCAAACCAGATAATCATCACAATCCTCAGGATCGACATCTCTTCTCATGCGGATTGGTTGGCAAGGGACTTCCGTGATATGGACACTTGGGTATGCCCATCACTACACCTTCATTGTTCTCCACCGGCCTGCAAGGTATCAATCAGAGCCATGCCTTGCTTGCTCAATCCTCTGAGCGATTGGCGACGGGAATGAGGATCAATCGCGGAGCGGATGATCCCGCTGGTTTGATCGCTTCGGAGCATTTGGGTGGTCAGTTGTCATCCATCCATTCCAGAATCAACGCGATGGGGCGCACCAATCTGGAACTGTCCATCCAAGAAGGTTCGTTGTCCGCGGCAGCGTTCGGTATCCGCGATTTGGGTGGGCTCGTTGTCCAAGGCGCGAACGCTGCAGGATTGACCGATGCTGAATCCGCGGCGATTGGGACAGCCGCGAGTGAGATAGTTCAGAGCATCGGCACACTGACCAACGCGAGCGGGAATCCAATCCTGGGAGACATCAGCATCCAACGGCAGATCGGGACCGACTCTGGGACTGGTGATCCGATTTACGAAACACTGACGATGAACGATCTTCCCGCGTTGATCGAATCTGATCCTGAGAGCGCGCAGGCATTGGTCGACGAGGCGAGCAGCGTTGTTGCATCGCGACAAGCGGAGATCGGCGCTGAGCAACGATCCAACGAATCGATGCAGCGTGCGATGGAAGAAGAGTACATCAATGTTGCGAGGGCGCAGTCAACCATTCGTGATACGGATTACGCGAAAGAGGTCTCGGAATCTGTCCGCGCTTCGATCTTGGGGAAGGCGTCTATGCGCGTGCTGTTGATCGGACAGCAGCAGAGCGAACGCGTCTTGGATCTGTTGGCATGAATGTGTTACTTGTTGCGTTTCTTCGCTTCACGGATGCTCTTTCGGATCAGTTGCTTCAGCGTTGGCAAGTGCACATCGTCTAACGATTTGATGTACAAACAACCCTTCCCGGTCTTGTGTTTCCCGAGTTTTTCCATCATCTCGGGAACATCTTCGAATCCTGAGATGATGTAGAGCGACAACGCGGAAGCACGCGGCGAGAATCCGACCAGCGGCATATCACCCTCGCGGCCGCTCTCGTAGACATAATGGTAACTCCCGAACCCAATGATCGAAGGCCCCCACATGGTCGCGGGTTCATTGGTGATCTCTGACATGATCTCGATGAGGGTTTGACTGTCATCCGCGTATTTCGCTGGTGCCTTTTTCAGAAACGCATTCACTGATGCTGGATTAGCGACCGTCTTGTTTCCTGACTTTTTCGCTGCTTTTTTTGCAACTTTCTTTGCGGCTTTCTTCGCCGATTTCTTCACGGCTTTCTTTTTTGATGCTGGTTTCTGAGTCGCATTTTTCTTTGCGGGCTTTTTCTTGGTGACATTCTTCTTGGTGACTTTTTTCTTGGTGACCTTCTTTGCCATGACTGAGCTCCCTCAATTGAAAGTCCCCGCGAATTCATCGCGGGGCTTTACGATTTCGACGCAGTATATCAGAAATCGGGTTTCGGCGATCAGTCTTCGAGCATGCCGAGTTGCCACATCATGAAGATGCGTTGGTCTGCGACATCACGGATACGGAGATCGAGCGGTTTCCCACCACCGTGACCGGCATCACGATCCACCCACAGCAAGATTGGTTCGGATTCTTGGTCCGATCCGGTGGCGTTCTGCATGAGAGCCGCCATCTTGCGTGCGTGAAGCGGATGGACGCGAGTGTCATTCTCACCTGCGGTGAAGAGCACTGCGGGGTACTTTGTGCCACGCTTTACATTGTGGTATGGGGAGTACTCTTTGATG
>JARGNC010000054.1 GCA_029212425.1 Phycisphaerales bacterium | reverse complement strand
GATGCGCACGACACGCTGATCTGTATTTCGACGGGGAAGGTGAAGAACGATCCGGATCGGATGCGTTATCCGACGGAGTTGTATGTGAAGTCTCCGGAGGAGATGCGGACCATCTTTGAGGGTCCGGAGTACAACAACGAGGAGATCGGGGACGCGGGGATCGAGGCGCTGGACAACACGGTTTCGATTGCGAATCGGTGTGATGTGGAGCTCCCGATCGGTGCGAACCATGCGCCGGTGGTGGTGGTGAAGGCGCCGGCGAAGAGCAATCTCCCCAAGCACAGCGCGAAGGAGTTTGGTGGGGATCTGACGGCGTGGTTCAAGGACTTCTGTACGAACTTTGAGCTTGAGCCTGCGAATGATCCGGATCTGGATCAGGCGTCGCTGAAGGTGGAGTGTGACAAGACGCTGCGGTTGTTGTGTGAAGCGGGGATGGTGTGGCGGTATGGTCCTGAGATTATGGACCATCTGCATAAAGAGATTGAGGGGATTGATGAGATTCCTGAGGGTCTTGAGGGTGAAGCTGCGGATGGGTGGAAGAAGTGGGCGCGATTGAATCGCGAGCTCAAGATTCTTGCGGATAAGTTGATCTCCGCGTACTTCCTGATCGTGTGGGACTTTGTGAACTGGGGTCGTCAGCGCGGGATTCCTTCGATCGCGCGTGGTTCGGGTGTGGGGACGATGGCGGGGTATGTGCTTGGTTTATCCAATGCGTGTCCGGTGCATTATGGGTTGCTGTTTGAGCGGTTTACCGATCCGGATCGGACGGAGTATCCCGATATTGATATCGACCTGTGCCAGAACGGGCGCGGGGAGGTGATCCAGTATGTGCGCGAGAAGTATGGGCATGTGGCTCAGATCATTACTTTCGGGACACTCAAAGCACGCGCGGCGATCCGCGATGTGTCGCGGGTGATGGAGTTCCCGCTTGGGGATGCGGACAAGCTCGCGAAGCTGATCCCGGAGGAGCTTGGGATCACGCTTGAGAAGGCGCTTGAGCAGGAGCCTGATCTCAAGGACTGGTATGACAAGGATCCGACTGTGAAGCGGATCATTGATACGGGGCGGACCTTTGAGGGTCAGGCGCGGCACTCGTCGGTGCATGCGGCGGGGGTGATCGTTGCGACGCGACCTTTGCATGAGGTTGTGCCGCTGTATAAACAGTCTGGCAGCGAGGATGTGATTACGCAGTGGGATGGACCGACCTGCGAGATGATGGGTCTGCTCAAGATGGATTTCTTGGGGCTGCGGACGCTGTCGATTATCGAGGGCGCGAAGGAGCGGATTCTGGAGACGCTTCCTGAGGAGAAGATCTGGGAAGCGGTGGGCAAGAAGAAGGGCAAGGGGGTGGCGCATCCGCTCGATCTGGATCGGCTCAAGTTCACGGATCAGATTGTGTTTGAGATGTTCCGGCGCGGGGATACGACGGGGGTGTTCCAGTTTGAATCGGGGGGGATGCGCCGGTTGCTTACGGAGATGAAGCCGGACCGGTTGGAAGATTTGATCGCGGCCAACGCGCTGTTCCGTCCGGGTCCGATGGATCTGATTCCGGATTACAACAAACGGAAGCACGGGCAGGACGAGGTTCCCAAGGTGCACTCGATCGTGGATCACTTCACGGAAGAAACCTACGGCGTGATGATCTATCAGGAACAGGTCATGCAGATTGTGCATGAGCTTGGTGGGATCCCGCTGCGCAGCGCGTACTCGCTGATTAAGGCGATCAGTAAGAAGAAAGAAAGCATTATCAATGCGGAGCGTCCGAAGTTTATTGAGGGCGCTGTGGAGAAAGGGTTGGATGCGAAGAAGGGCGAGGAGCTCTTTGATTTGATTCTGAAGTTCGCGGGCTACGGCTTCAACAAATCGCACTCGACGGGGTACGCGATCGTCGCGTATCAGACGGCGTACCTGAAGACTTACTTCCCGAACCACTACATGGCGTCATTCCTGAGCTTTGAATCGCAGGCGCAGAAGGTGAGCGATTGGATTCCGTATCTGGATGATTGCAAGCGGACGCGGTTTGTTGATCCCAAGACTGGAGAGGTGATCAAGACGGGTGTTGAAGTGAATGCGCCGGATGTGAATCTTTCGCGGACAGATTTTTCTGTTGTGTTTGCGGAGGGTGAGGAGGCGTGTGCGCAGGGGGGGCAGGTCCGGTTTGGGATGCGTGCGATCAAGGGTGCGGGGACCAAGGCGATCGAGGCGATTGTGAAGGAACGCGATATCGGGATTGATCCGGAGAATCCGGAGCGGAAAGCGTTTGCGAGTCTGTTTGAGTTTTGCGAGCGCGTGCCGAGTGGGTCGGTGAACAAAGCGACGATCGAGGCGTTGATCCGTGCGGGAGCGTTTGATGCGATTCACTCGCGCGAGGAGCGTGCGTCGATGGTTGCGAGCATCGAGGCGGCGGTGAGCGCGGGGCAATCAGTCGCGGCGGATAAGGCGGCGGGGCAGGGGGCGCTGTTTGGGTTTGGTGGTGGGGAAGAGGTGCAGACGGCGGAGATGCCTGAGACGCCTTTGGTGCAGGCAGAGGGGTGGAGCGAGGCGGAGACTTTGCGCCAGGAGAAGGAGACGCTTGGTTTTTATGTGTCGAGTCATCCGATGGAGGAGTGGGGGGACTGGGTTCGGGTGTTTACGCCTTTGACTGTTGGGGAGTTGAAATCGCTTCCGCAAGACAAGCGGGTGATTGTGCCTGCGATGGTGCAGGGGGTGCGGACGATCGTGACCAAGAACGGCAGGAGCGCTGGACAGAAGATGGCGATCCTGACGGTGGAAGACGCGACGGGGACGACGGACGCGGTGATGTTCTCGAATGTGTATGCGCAGTTTGGGCATCTGACGGATACGGACATGCCCAAGTTCTTTATGGGGAGATTGGATCACTCGCGGGGTGATGCGCAGATTATTCTGGATCGTGTGGTGCCGATCGATGGGCACCCGCTCGAGCAGGGGACGATCCAGGTGATGGTGCGCTCGTCGCGGGTCAATGGGAACGCGGCGGAGGTGCTTGATCGGGTGCGTGGTGTGCTTGAGACTCCTGCGGATGTGAACGATCTTTCGATTGGCAAGAGTGCGCGTCCGGTGATGGTGATTGTGGAGATTGATGGCGCTTGGGTGCTTGTTGAGCCGGGGGGGCAGGAGGGGAGCAAGGGTGTGAAGACGCACATGCGACCTGAGCTTGTGCGCGCTATTGGGGATGAGCTTGGGCCGGATTCTGTGCGGCTCAGTGGTGGGGTGAGTGTTGAGCTCAATAAGGATGATCGGCGGAAGCAGTACGCGAAGAACTGATGTGGTTTGATACTGGATGGACGAATACAAGTGAGGTTTGATGATGAGTGCATCGGAGACAGCAACGACGATTGAGGTCGTGACACGGTTTGAGAACAACTTCAATACATACGACTTTGATCTTGTGATGTCGGATATGACGGATGACGCGGTGTTTGAGCATGTCGCTGAGGAGGGCAAGAGCATCGGTCGGTTTGAGGGGCGCGAGGCGGTGCGCGAGGCGTTCGCGTCGCTCCCGGAGCACTTCCCGAACTACACGCTTGGTGTGACGGACATTGTTGCACACGAGGATCGGTGCGCGGTGCAGTGGGAGATCAAGTGGGATCTCCCGGACGGCGGGAAGGGTGAGCTCAAGGGTGCGGATTTCTTTCGGATGCGTGGGGACAAGATCTGTGAGAAGTTGAGTTACTTGCCTGTGGAATAAGTTTGATTGGGTTGGTTGTGATTGCAAATGAAAAACCGAGGTTCAGCGATAATGTCTGAACCTCGGTTTTTTTGTGTTGGGTTTGTGGATCTATTCCGTGTTGGCTTTCGGTCGTGCTCCGATCCAGTAGTAGAGGGTGGGGAGGACGAAGAGGGTGAGGATGGTTGAGCTGATCAATCCTCCGATGACGACGGTTGCGAGTGGGCGTTGGACTTCTGCGCCCATTCCGGTGTTGAGTGCCATGGGGACGAACCCGAGGGATGCGACGAGGGCGGTCATGAGGACTGGTCGGAGTCTTGAGAGGGATCCATCGATGACGGCGTGGAGTGTGTCTTTGCCTGATTCGATGAGTTCGTTGATGAAGGTGATCATGACGACGCCGTTGAGGACGGCGACTCCGGAGAGTGCGATGAAGCCGACTCCTGCGCTGATGCTGAAGGGCATTCCTCTGAACCAGAGTCCGAGGATCCCTCCGGTGAGCGCGAGGGGGACTCCGGTGTAGACGAGGATGGCGTGCCTTGCGTTTCCGAAGGCGGTGAAGAGCATGATGAAGATGAGGGAGAGTGCGACGGGGACAACGATGGTGAGTCGTTTGCGTGCTTTTGCGAGGTTCTCGAACTGGCCTCCCCAGGTGATGAAGTATCCTTCTGGGAGTGTGATCTGGGTGTCGAGTCTTTGTTGTGCTTCTGCGACGAATGATCCCATGTCTCGGCCTCGGATGTTTGCTTGGACGACGATGCGGCGCTTGGCATTTTCCCGGCTGATTTGGTTTGGTCCTTCTTGGATTTGGATGTCTGCGACCGCTTCGAGCGGGATGTGGCGGACTCCTGTTTCTGATTGGGTTCCTTGGTTTGGATTGATTGCTGTTGGGTGATCGGGTGCGGAAGCTTCTGGGAGGGGGATGGTGATTTGTCGGACTTGGTCGAGCTTGCCTCGCATGTCTTCGTTGAGTCGGACGACGATTGGGAATCGTTGATCGCCGGCGTAGAGGGTGCCGGCTTCTTGTCCTCCGAATGCGATGGAGATGACTTCTTGCACATCGCTGACATTGAGGTTGTATCGCGCGACTTGTTGGCGGTCAATGTCGATGGTGAGGGCTGAGAGGCCGTTGACTTGTTCGACTTTGATGTCCGATGCGCCGGGGATGGTTGCGAGGACTTGTGAGATTTCGTTCCCGGCTTTGAGGAGGAGGTCGAGGTCGTCTCCGAAGACTTTGACAGCGAGGTCGCTGCGTACGCCGCTGATGAGCTCGTTGAATCGGAGTTCGATGGGTTGTGAGATTTCGTAGTTCTGTCCCGGGATTGTGCTGATAAATTTTTCGATCTCTTCGGCGAGTCCTTCTTGGGTCTTTGCTCGTGTCCATTGCTTTCTTGGGTGGAGCATGAGGTAGGTATCGCTGACATTCGGTCCCATCGGATCGGTCGCGACTTCCGCGGTTCCGGTTCGCGCGAAGATGCTCTCGATCTCGTCGGGGAACTCTTTGATGAGCGCGGCTTCGAGGTTTTTTTGCATCTCGATGCTGGTGGTGATCCCGATGCTTGGGATGCGTGCGGGTTGGATTGCGAGCGCACCTTCTCCGAGCTGGGGGACGAACTCGCTCCCGAGCTGGGTTGCGATGATCCCTGTGAGGACGAGGATCGCGGCGGCGATTCCGGTCGTGATCCATTTGAGTTTGATCGCGGCGCTTAGGAGGGGTTTGTAGAGCGACTTCAACCAGCGGATGGGGAGGCTTTCTTTCTCGGAGAATGATCCGGAGAGGAAGACGGAGCATGCTGCTGGGATGAAGGTGAAGGTGAGGACGAGTGCGCCGGTGAGCGCCATGAGGACGACGAGTGACATGGGTTTGAACATCTTGCCTTCGATCCCTGTGAGGGTGAGGACCGGGAGGTAGACGATCATGATGATGAGGATGCCGAAGAGTGTCGGTTTGGCGACCTGCTTTCCGGCGGCTGCCATGATGGATGTTCGCTCTGACTTGGTGAGTTTGCGTCCGAGGCGTTCTTGTTCTTCGGAGGATCTTCGGACGATGTTTTCGACGAAGACGACGGCGCCGTCAACGATGATTCCAAAGTCCACAGCACCCAGACTGAGCAGGTTGGCGCTGACTTTGTTTTCGACCATTCCGGTCACCGCGAAGAGCATCGAGAGGGGGATGGCGCAAGCGACGATGATCGCGGCGCGGAAGTTTCCGAGGAGGATCAAGAGAACGACGATGACGAGGATGGCGCCTTCGACGAGGTTCTTCTCGATGGTGTGGAGTGTTGCGTCGACGAGGTAGGTTCTGTTGTAGAGCGTTTTGACGATGACATTTTCGGGGAGGGTACTTTGGATTTCTCCCATGCGCGCGTGGACATCTTCGGAGACGGTTCGGCTGTTTGCGCCAAGGAGCATCATGGAGGTTCCGATGACGACTTCTCTGCCGTCGTGGGTTCCGGCTCCGGTTCGGAGTTCTTTACCGATGACGATTTGGGCGACATCTCCGACATAGACGGGTACGCCGTCGGTGCTTTTGAGTTTGATTTGTTTGATGTCGTCAACGCTTCCGATGAGACCGGTTGAGCGGACGAGGTAGGCTTCTCCGGAGTGTTCGATGTATCCTCCTCCGGCGTTGGCGTTGTTCTCTGCGATGGCTTGCATGAGATCGCGGAGGGTGAGGTTGTGGGACATGAGTTTGGTCATGTCGGGGTTGATGTGGTATTGCTTTTCGTATCCACCGATGCTGTTGACTTCGGTGACGCCTTTAACGGTGCGGAGTTGTGGTCGGATGATCCAGTCTTGGACGGTGCGGAGGTCTTGCTGGGTGTATTCGGTCCCGTCGGGCTTTGGACCGATGGCTTCGACGGACCACATGTAGATTTCTCCGAGTCCTGATGAGATGGGTCCCATTTGTGGTTCGGCGAGACCGGGTGGGAGTGATTCGCGTGCTTCGGTGAGTCGTTCTCCGACGAGTTGTCTTGCCCAGTAGATGTCGGTGCCGTCTTCGAAGACGACGGTGACTTGGGAGAGTCCGTAGCGTGAGATCGAGCGGATTTGTTCGACCTTTGGCATGCCTCCCATGGACCATTCGATGGGGAAGGTGATCTGGTTTTCGACCTCGACTGGTGAGAGCGCGGGGACATTGGTGTTGATCTGGACCTGGACATTGGTAATGTCTGGAACAGCGTCGATTGGTAAACGGGTGAAGTTGTACATTCCGATCCCGGCGAGGACGACTGTTGCAAGCAGCACGAGCACGCGTTGACGGATTGAAAAATCTATGATCTTCTCAAGCATCTCGATCTCCTTAGTGGTCGTGACCTGCGGCGCCTTTGCCGAGTTCTGCCTTCATCAAAAAACTGTTTGAAACGACGATGGGTGTCCCGATGGGGAGGTCGGTGTTGAGGAGTTCGACGGTGGTGTCGCTTCTTCTTCCGATGGTGACTTTGAAGGGTTCGATGCCGTCGTCGTCTTGTATGAACACGACTTCGTTTCCTTCGTAGATTTGGATCGCTTCGGTGGGGACCACGCGGTCGGCGTGGGATTTCTCGGTTTCGACTTGGACGGTGACGAACTCGCCTGGTTTCCATTTACGATCGGGGTTCTGGATGACGACTCTGGCGTGTACGGTTCTGGATTGTTCGGAAACCAATGCGCTGATGTACTCGACTGAGCCGGTGGCTTTCCGATCTCCAACACGGATATTGACGCGTTGTCCTTCTCGGATGAGTCCGGCGTATTCCGCGTAGACAGAGATGTTGAGCCAGACGGTACTGAGGTCTGCGATGGTGTAGACGGGATTCTCGGTGTCGACATGTTCTCCTGGGGTGAGGTGCTTGGTGACGATTTGGCCATTACCTGGCGCGATGAGTTTGTACTTTGCGATGTCGAGGTCGGGTTCGGAGACGACGCGGTCAACATCGTCTTGTGTGAGTCCGAGGAGGTGGAGTCGGCGTTCCGCGTTCTCAAAGCTGGACTTTGCGATCATGGACGCTTGCTGTGCTTCTTGGAGGGTGATGCGGTAGGTGAACTCGATTTCTTCGAATGCCGCCATGTATTCGGCTTGGGCGCTGTAGTACATTTCTTGTGCGGCGAGCAGGTCCGCTTGGGTTGAGAGTCCTTTGGTGTTGAGTTCTGTTTCGCGGGCGTAGTTTGCGTAGCCCGCTTTCATTTGTGCGTATGAAGAGAGCAGCCGTCCTTTGTTGACACCGATGCGGAGGTTCTCGGTCTGGGTGCGGAGGTCGGTTGGGGTTGGGTTGTCTCGGAGGATCTGGAGGAGTTGCTCGGTGTTGGTGCTGATGAGTTCTTGTCGTTTGAGTTCTGCATCTGCGATGAGTTTGGACTGGTTGAGTTGGAGGTATGCGATCTTTGCTTCGCCTAGATCTGGGCTCTCGATGATTGCGAGGATGTCGTTGTCGAGGACCTCGTTCCCGAGGTAGGCGTCGACCTGATGGACGATTCCTGAGATTCTTGGGGTGACATGGAGCACTGAGTCTTGGTTGATTCCGATCTCTGCGGGGAGTGTGATCTGGGTCACGATCTCGCCGCTGGAGAGTGGTTCGATGACGACTCCGGCGCTTTTGAGTTGTTCATCGGTGAGTTTGATGACATCGTTGTGTTGTTCAGTGCTCTCGTTGTGGTCGTCATGCGAATCGTGCGCGTCGTCTGTGTGCGCGTGTGTATCTGCATGAGTTTCTTGTTGAGTCTGATCTGTGCAGCTCGTGAGGAGCATTACGGCGAAGAGCATTGCAGCGGGGAGGAGCAGGGCGGGGATGGTATTGGATCGAGCTTTCATCGGGAAGCCTCCGTTTGGGTGTGATCGATGCTTTGGATTTGCGGGGTTGGGGTGGGATTGCGCCAGTGGGGGCTGCTCTGTGAGAGTTCGTTGAGCAGTGCGGCGGAGTGGTGCAGTTGCTCGAGAGTCGAGAGGTATGACAGGCGGGATTCGATGAGGACTTGCTGCGCGTCGAGCAGGCGGAGGAAGTCCGTCTTGCCGCTTTCGTATGCGAGTTTGGTGAGTTCGAGTGTTCGCTCGGATTTGGGAATGAGCTGGTCCCGGTATCTGTTTGCTGCGGAGAGAGACGATTGATAGTTGCTCCACGCGTTTGAGACTTCTGCGAGGAGTTCGAGTTGAACCTCGCGGAGCTGCGCGGATGCGGAGAGTCGCTGGGAAAGGGTCGCTTGAGTTTCTCCTTGGTTGCGATCGAAGAGCGGGATTTCGAGACTCAGTCCGAGATCAACGGTTGTTTCGTTGTCGATATCAGAGTATCGAGGGCCGACGGAAACGAAGAGGTCCGGCGATGATTGAGATTGGGCGAGTTTGTGTGATTGCTTTGCGCGTTCGATGGCAAGCTTTGCGAGGGAGACTTTGCTGTTGGTTTCGAGGGTTGATGCGATCAGCTGGTCGTGGGTTGGGAGGACTGGGAGTTGATCGATCTCTGTGATGAGCGGGGTATCGATCTTGGAATCTGTACCAAGAGCGGATGCAAGGGATTGGTTGGCTGCGTCGAGCTGGAATCTGGTTGCATCGAGCGAGAGGAGGGCTTGTTCGTAGACGACTTCCGCGCGGAGTCGATCGGTTTCGGTTGCTGAACCTGCATCGAATCGTGCGTTGACTGAATCGAGGAGCTGGGTCGACAGCGCGACGAGTTCTTGGTTTCGTTGAAGGCGCTGCTTCGCGGAGAGCACACTGAAGTACGCGGTTGAGACTTGTGTTGCGATCGCAAACTCGAGCGCTTCGAACTCGATTTGGGTCGAGAGTTTGTCTGAGCGTGCGACATCTTGTGCATTGTTGAGTTGGTTTCCGAGGACGATCTGTTGCTCGATGGTGAATGCGGTTTCGCCACCTCGTCCGGCGTTTGAGCCGAGGGCTTCGCTTTCCATGTTCAGCGAGGGGTTTGGGTGGAGTCCGGATTGAACAACCATTGCTGTCGCGGCGTCGATCCGGTATCCCGCGGCGCGGAGCTTTGGGTGATTCTCGATCGCGATCCGGATCGCGTCGTTGATCTCAAGAGAGCTTTGGGTTTCGAGGTCCTTGATGATTGGGTTGGGTGGTGTTTCCGCTGGGTTTGGTTGTTGGTCGCGTTGGCTGTATTTGGTTTGCAGCGAGCGGTAGACGGGGTTGTCCCATCGTGCGTCGAATGGGCTTGCGCAGCCGACGGAGAGTCCTGCCCCGATGATGGGGAGGATGAGTGATCTGGGTTTCATTGTGTGTTCCTGGAAAAATGTGTGTTTGAGAACAAACGCCTGTGTTTCGGCGCTGACATCACAAGGGCATTTTTCTAGGGTTTAGAGGACGAGTACCGTCGTGCGGATCGAACGGAGTTGTTCGAGCTGTACGATTGATTCGTCGAAGTGTACAGAGGGGTAGGTGAAGCGTGTTGGGTCTGGGAGCGCGATCCATGAGAGGAAGGCGACTGGGAGTGGTGGGGTGGATGCGTTGTCGAGATCTAGGTTTGCTTTTCGGAGCGTGCTTGGGGTTGCGTTGAGCGTGAGGAGCTCATCGACGCAGGTGGTGCCTGAGCATTCTTGCGATTGGAAACCTTCGTTGACGCTTGCGATTTGGTTGCAGCCTTCGCTTTGGGTGGTCGAGCAGGATTCGTTGCTGGTGAACTCGATGTGTGTTGATCCAGAGTCGTCGTGGCAGAGGATGACTCGGCCTTGCCCGATCAACAGCATGATCGCTTGGGAGATGAGGATCGCCCAGGTCAGGTGCTTCTTTGTGCGTGTGCTGAACATCGAGTTCGATGGTATCCCGTGTGTTTGAGTTGGATCAACTGTCTGCTTGTCTCAGCTCTGCATGTTGCTGCTCTTACTTCTCTCTGTTGGATGAGATCGGCGGATGTTGCCATCAATATTTACGCAGAAAGATGATTCGGGTTTTGTCGTCGGCGTTGTTCTGGACAAATCTTGAGATTTGAGGCGTTCTTGAGCTGGGGTTGCTGATTTTGTGTCTGATAAAGGGCCGATTTTCTCAGCGGGGGGTAGCGGGGGGCAGTGTGGGGTGGGTGTGATTGGTGTGTAGAAGAATTCGTCGGTCTGGGTATAGAGCGGCGTGTTTGGGTGCGGTATACTTGCATAATGACGCAAGTAAGCAAACAAAAGAATCCTACACCAAAGCAGGCATTTCGTCGTCGAGCTCGGCTTGATACGCTGCTTGAACCTGATTTGCTCAAGGCGCTCGCTGAGCCGACACGTGCGAGGTTGCTGTCGTGCTTGCTGAAGTGTGGTAGGGCGTGCTCTGTGACTGAGGTTGCGGAGTGTTGTTCGGTCGATTTCTCGACGGTGGCTCGCCACCTCTCTCTGATGGCTCGCGCTGGGTTGCTCACAGCAAACAAGGAGGGGCGGACTGTGTGGTACTCAGCGGATGCACAATCGCTTGCGCAGTATTTCAGGGATATTGCGGATTCGATCGAAGCGGTGCAGCCTGGGTCGGCGTGTTGTTCGGGATGATGGGATGGAGAGGGCGGGCACAACAGACACAAGGAATTGCGGATGAGCATTGAAAATCGGCGTGTGCGTTTGATGTTTTTGTGTACAGGGAACTCGTGCCGGAGCCAGATGGCTGAGGGGTGGGCTCGGCATTTGCACGCTGACATACTTGATGTGTGCAGCGCGGGGACTGAGCCTCAGGGGGTGAACGAGTTGGCGATTGAGATGATGGGAGAAGTGGGGATTGATCTCACGCGGCACACCAGCAAGGGTGTTGAAGCGTGTGAACCCGAGTCGCTGGATGTGGTGATCACGGTGTGCGGGCACGCGAATGAGAACTGTCCCGTGTTTCTGAGGTCGAGCGATCGCACGCATGTGATGCATCATGGGTTTGATGATCCGCCTGCGCTTGCTGCGGGGGCTGCAAGCAAAGAGGAAGCGGCTGGGCATTACAGACGGGTCCGGGATGAGATCAGGTGCTTTGTTGAAACACTGCCTGGGCTGATTGAAGAGCTGAACTCGAGTACTGGAGCGCAGAGATCATGAATCACGCGGATGAACATGCAACCACAGGGCCTTGCGTCAGCACGCAGTCGAAGCGGCTTGGTTTTCTGGATCGGTTTCTGACACTTTGGATCTTCCTTGCGATGGGGATGGGCGTGCTCGCGGGGTACGCGGTGCCTGGGATTGCGGATGCGTTTGATCGTGTTTCTGTTGGGACGACGAATATCCCGATCGCGATTGGTTTGATTTTGATGATGTATCCGCCGTTGGCGAAGGTTCGGTATGAGAAACTGCCTGAGGTTTTTCGCGATTGGAAGGTGCTTCTGGTTTCACTGATCCAGAACTGGGTCGTGGGTCCGGTGCTCATGTTTGGGCTTGCGGCGATTTTTTTGCGTGATTATCCGGAGTACATGATCGGGTTAATCATGGTTGGGTTGGCGCGATGCATCGCGATGGTGCTGGTTTGGAATGATCTTGCGGAGGGCAGCAGTGATTATGCTGCGGGTCTTGTTGCGTTCAACAGCATCTTTCAGGTGTTGTTTTTTGGGTTGTATGCTTGGGTGTTTATCACTTGGTTGCCTCCGGTCTTGGGGCTTGAGGGGGCGGTTGTTGATATTTCGATTGTTGAAGTTTTCCAGAGTGTGATGATTTATCTGGGGATCCCCTTCTTTGCGGGGTTTGTGACAAGATTGGTGCTGCGCCGCATCAAGGGGGACGAGTGGTACAACGATCGTTTTCTGCCGAGGATTGCTCCGATGACGCTTGTGGCGTTGTTGTTTACGATCTTTGTGATGTTCAGTCTGAAGGGGGATCAGATTGTTGCGCTGCCTTTGGATATCTTCCGGATCGCGATTCCGTTGACGATTTACTTCATTGTGATGTTCTTCGTGAGCATTTTGATGGCGAAGAAGGTGGGCGCGGATTATGAGCGATCTGCGACGCTTGCGTTCACGGCGTCGGGGAATAACTTTGAGCTAGCGATTGCGGTTGCGATCGCGGTGTTCGGCATCGGGTCTGGGGTAGCGTTCGCGACGGTGGTCGGTCCGCTGGTTGAGGTTCCGGTGTTGATCGGTCTTGTGCATGTCTCGCTATGGTTGCGGCGTCGGTATTGGCCAAGCACGGCTTGAGTTGACAGTTTGTTGTGGTGCTCAGGATTCGAGGACAAACTGTGCCGCCTTGTTGTTTCAGAGTTCAGAGCAATTGAAATTCTTACTCAATGACGGACACATTTGGCTGCAATCGAGTCATGCCTACAACCAGCAAAGCTCTGTATGATCAAACGACACCACTGGCTTCAAGCCAGCGGCGTTTTCTATACGCGGAGACGAATAGATTTTGACTCACGACCTCATGCATGGCATGCAAGACACTTGACTCACTGTCGGCGTTTGAAGGGTGCTATTGATAATTCAGAGGGGGCAGGGCAGACTTGCATGGACTCAAAGCGGGTCAGCGAGCGGGTCAAAGGTGTTGACTAGTTGGTGATGCTGTGAAAACCCAAATCTTCCTCTCGCAGCTGCTGTTTGCGTTTGAATTCTCTGCCCCACTCTTGCATTTGAACCAGTATTGATTCAAGTGTAAGTCCATACTCGGTCAACTCGTATTCAACGCGAGGAGGGACTTCGGCGTATGCGTGTCTGTGCACGACCCCGTCTGCCTCAAGCTCCTTAAGCTGGAGCGTGATCATCCGCTCAGTTGCGTTGGGCGTCAGTCGGCGGAGTTCGCCGTAGCGTTTCTTTCCATCGAGCAAATGGCAGACGAGGATTGGTTTCCAGCGCCCTCCGATGACGCTCAGTGTCGCTTCGACATCACAGCCAGTCTTCCAGTCGTATTTGCGTGCCATTGGGGACATCTCCAAAAATCTTCATACGCACATTTTTGTGGGTACTTGCCTATAGGTAAGCATAGCCGTATCTTAGCCAGAACGACACCTATTCCGCAAAAATCAACCAAAGGATGAATCCCATGGATCACGACATCACCCACTACGCGAAATCCCGTCACACCGTGAAGGCCTACGACCCAACACGCACAATCCCGGATGAGCTCATCGCGAAAGTCAAAGAACTCCTCCGCTACAGCGCCTCGAGCACCAACGCCCAGCCTTGGCAGTTCGTGATCGCTTC
>JARGNC010000053.1:8763-13797 GCA_029212425.1 Phycisphaerales bacterium | reverse complement strand
TCGCGGGAAACACCACCGCCGCCACCACCCCCGACATCCCCACGGCCCCAAACCAGGCGCTCAGCGCCACAATGTGAACCACCTCAAAGAAACGCTGAACCTGTATCGATCTCATCCCCCATCCTACGCCCACCACGAACAACATCACCCCCTACCAAGCAAGTTGTTCTGCTTCTTCAACCCCCAAAAACCCGCGGCTCCAAATCCCCCCGCAAATACAACGGATGCTTCGGAAACCCATGCATCGTCACATCCAAACAGTGGGGCTCGCACACCTTCGCAAGCAACCCCCGCACCGCATCGCCGCGCCCCATCAGCTTCCCATGCGTCCCCCATCCCGCGACCACCAGGTCCGCACCCTTCGCCAACCGAGCGATATGCCGATCGTTCTCCGCCCCGATCGGATCATCCACAAGCTTCAAACCCTTGGGGTCAGTCGACCGCAACGCAAAGATGTTCACCACATCCATCGCCGAGAACCCCCAACGCACCGCATACCGATGGCACCGCGTCAGCGTCGGATCAAGCACCTCCGCATCCGCTGTGGACGGATTGAGCAAACAAAAACACACCCGCTTGCCGCCCGATTCCCAGCGCCTCCCAAGCGTGTACCGATACCGCTCGCACTCCGAGAACTTCGCCCACCCCTTCATCTTGCCAGTGACCGCATCCCCGCTCACAGCTTGGCAAGTTCGTCAGGATCGAAGTCCGCGTTGCTGTACACCTTCTGGATGTCATCAAGCTCTTCGAGCGATTCGATCAGGTTCATCATCTTGCGAACATCATCACCCTTCACCTCAACAGTGTTGTCGGGAATGCGAGAGATCTCCGCTTCCATGATCTCGATGTCCGCCGCTTCGAGCGCCGCTTTGACCGCTTGGAAGTCCGCGACTTCCGTCATGATCGTCCACGCGCCCTTGTCATCATCGTCGCCCTCAGGCGCGATCACATCATCCGCGCCCGCTTCGAGCACGACTTCCATAATCGCGTCCTCGCCGTACTTGTTCGCATCGACGATGATCTGCCCCTTGGTCGCGAACATAAACGCGACCGTCCCCGCGTTGCCCATCGACCCGCCGCCCTTTTTGAACATGTTGCGGACATCACCGACGGTGCGTGTGTTGTTGTCGGTCAACGAAAGAATCAACAGCGCCGTCCCACCGGGACCGTAGCCCTCGTAGACCAGCTCCTGGAAGTCCGCGCCCCCAGTCTCGCCCGCGCCCTTGTCGATCGCACGCTTGATCGTGTCCTTAGGCATGTTCGCGTACTTCGCTTCATCAATCGCGTACCGCAGCGTCAGGTTCGAATCCGGATCAGGACCACCCGAGCGTGCCGCGACCATAATCGCTTTGGAACACTTGGACCACACCCGCGCCTTGACCTTGTCCTGACGCGCCTTGCGGTGCTTGATATTCGACCATTTGCTATGTCCAGCCATCGGTGTGTACCTTTACTTTCGCTTCATTTCTCGGGAACAACTTCTTCAACTATATCACCAGAACCTGCAGGATTCGGGACCGCCACACCAGCGCGGTTCTCCGCGACCCCAGGAACCCGCCCCGACTCCCCATCCGAAATCTTGTACCGGATCGAGCTGAGTTCCTCGCGGATAGACTCGATCGCCCTCGTATTGAGGTTCTCTTCGTTCGAGAGCTCCGTCAACCGCGACCTGAGCTTGTCCTCCGCATCGAGCCACGCCCCGATCGCGCGTTCAAACTCGCCGACCATCCACAGCGCATCGCCCAAATGGTCATCAATCGTCGCGTTCTCCTCGCCCCCCTCAAGCTCCAACGCTTCTTCCAGCAGCCCGATCGCCCCCCTGCGAACGACAGCCCCATCCCCATCCACTTCATCGCGGAAGATCCCCATCGCGTACCGAACCCACGCAAGCGAATCGGTGATGCTCGCCGCTTTGGGTTCCGCCTCGTGCGCGGCGATCAAGTGCCGCTCCGCAACCTCAAGATCCCCGCCATCCTCGATCATCCGATACCCAAGATCGTTGTTCGCCCACGCGTGTCCCGCGTCAAACCCAAGCGCGACATCGTACATCGAGTCCGATTCATCCTTGCGTTCATAGAACGACGCGACGACCGCAGCCGTGTACGCAAAGTCCGCCTTGACCCCATCAAGATCGGTCTTGTCCGCGAGCGATCCCTCCTGGAGGACCCCAAGCGAAGCGACGACCGCATCGCGTGCTTCAACCATCAACCCCGCTCGATCCATCCAATCAATCGCAAACCGCAGATCTTCCGCCGACCCAAGCTGACCGATCAGCGTAGGCAGATCCCGGATCCTCCCCTCATCAATCATCCCATCGTCATCGATGCTCAATCGGGTCACCATCTCCAGCCCCGCGCTCTCCCCCCTCGATCGCAGCAGCGACTGGATCGCCGCTGTGTACGGATCGCGCCCGCCAGCCGTTCCGTCAAGCGACCGGACAAGCTGCTCGTACGCGCCCATCTCAAACCGCTCACTCGCAGGGAGCATCACCAACTCAATCAGCTCCAGCGCCGAAAGCGGGTTGATCCCCTTCGAGTCCGTCCAAGACAAACTCTTCGCCCGCGTCCGCTCAATAAGCTTCAACAGCAGCTCCGCATCTGTCCCCTCCAGCCCCGACTGCGCCACCGCCCCAAGCACCCGCACAATCCGGAGCGATTGTCCAAGCGAATACACCCACTCCCCCTCCACAGGCACAAGCTCCTCAAGCCCAAACTCGCCGAGCGCCCCGATCCCGCCCGCGCGCTCGAGCCGTTCCAAACAATCCTCAACAGACACCAAGCCCGCAAGCCGAGCAAGCGCGAGCCGATCCGCTTCCTCGCGTCGTGACTCATCCGAACGGATCAACCCCTCATGGAGCCGCCCAACGCGCCGCGAAGGAATCTGCTCATAGAACCTGTCCAAGAAAGACTCCGCCCCCGCGTTGTCCCCCATGAGCACCATCATCCGCGCCCGCGCGCTCGCCAGATCAACCGACCCCGCCATGTCCTCCCGCTGCGAATCGATCCACGCCAATCCACGCGCCACCGCCCCCTCATCGCCTTGTGTCATCTGCGTCCGCCACACACTCAGCAGCAGATCAACCCCGATTTCCCGATACCGATGCTCCGCGTGCGCCTGCATCAACAGCCGTTCGCTCTGCGCCAGCATCTCCCCGCCTTGCGCACCTGCGCTCGCCATCTCATGCGCCCGGATCAAGCTCACCATCGCCGAGCGTGGAAGCCGCTGTCCAAGCGAGCGAGTGACCTCGCGGAGTTGTTCCACATCTCCCGCTTCCCCGCCCGCTCCGAGCACCGTAATCAGCTGCTCATAGACCCCCTCGTCGTACGGATCGAGCTCCAGCGCCATCTCCAGCGCGCCGACCAACCCCGACCGATCCCCCAGAATCTGATGCATCCGCGCCACCGCCAACCAGTCCGCCGCATTCCCGCCTTCCGACTGCGCCCGCGCCTCCGCTGTGTCGATCGCTTCCTTCATCCGATTGCCCACCATCAGCGTGTCAACATAAAACGAATGCTCCGCCCCGTTCATCGCACGCCCCGCGCACGCATCAAACGCCAACGCCGCAAAAGACCACCGAGCCCCAAGCACCGCAGCGCGAGCATGCGCAATCAGCCAAGTGGTGGAACGCGCATCAAAGTACGAGCCGTCAATCGTTTCAAGCCACCCAAGCAAGTCAGGACGCTGCAGATCCACCGCGATCAAACACCGCACCAACTCCGCTGACTCCGTACCAGCAGTCCCCGACTCCCCATCAACCATTGCCAACGCATCGATCGCCCGCCCATCAAGCCGGATCATCGCAGGCACAACCATCGGACCCGCCGCCGGATTCCGCTCCACGATCCGCATCACCGCATCAAGCCGCTCTTCCCCCGCATCAAACATCCCAAGCACCCGAGCGCACGCGACAGGCGACACAATCGAAGCATCAACATTGCTCAGAATCTCCACGCTCGCATCAGCATCGCCCTCAAGCGTCAGCACCAACCCAAGCAGCGCCCGACGCTGCGAAACCTGCAGCGACGCATCCCCCATCCGTTCACCAAGCGATTCGCGCACAATCCCACCAATCAACACATGCTCACCCACAATCCCCACGAGATGATGCAACAGCGCCGAGTCCTCCCCAGGATGCGAACCGATCCACCCCATCAACCCCTGAGCCGCCAGCCCGCTGTGCCCCGCGAGCAGTTCCGCCGCCACCCGCCGCGCCATCAGCTCAATCGGCTCATCCCCCGCGATCCCCCGCGACAGCTCATACACCTCAAGCGCACGCGCAGGCTGCTCCAGCATCATCCACGCATCACCAAGTGAAGCAAACTGCTCCGCGCGCTGCGTATACAACTGAATCAGTTCTCTCCGGAATCTCGGATCACGAGCTGTGTCCCCATCAAGCATCCCCATCGCCCGCGTCATCACCTCAGCGCCCGCCGCGAGCTGTCCATCCTCGATCAGCGCCCTCCCAAGCATCACACCGCCGAGCAGAGCCCCCGCGCGATCCGCTCCGATCGTCGATTCACCCTCACCCCAAGCCATCGCCCCAAGCTCGATCACCCGCTCAGGATCATGCGTCGACCCCATCGCACCATACACCAACGCTCGGTTCGTCCGATCCCCAAGCTCCACAGCACGCAGGTACGCATCCACCGCCTGCCCCCGATCCCCAAGCCGCATATACGCATCCCCAAGCCCAATCAAAATCTCAGTGGACTGAGGCGAAGCCGCCGCGAGCTGCTCATAAATCGCCACCGCACCCTCAGCGTCATCATTGAGCATCGCCGCCCGCGCCCGCACATACCCCTTCGCGATCTGAGGCAGCATCGCCACCTCAAACCCCTCGTCACCAATCCCGCCCCCATCAGTCACAATCGCCAATCGTTCAACAGCCGATTCCAAAACCGCATCCAGCGACCGCACCGCGTGCGCATACGCATCAGTCCCAGGTTCAAGCCCCTCAAGCCGACCATCCATAATCCGATTCGCCAGCCCAAAGCTCCCAGCCGAAGGCGTGCCCGCCTCTCGCTCGATCAACCG
>JARGNC010000053.1:0-8663 GCA_029212425.1 Phycisphaerales bacterium | reverse complement strand
GAAGCGCACCCCGCGATAGAAACCAATCCAACACCCAAACCAAACGCCAAACCCGATACCGACACCGCAGCAAGTGTCAACCCAGCAGCGCGTGCATCCCGTCGTTGCGTCATCCGTTGCATCAAGATCCCGTTTCAAAGGCCACCAGCCATCGCTCCAGTCTGGTGTAGGTGTCAAGCGTCTGATTCGCGCGGATCGCCCGCTCAAGCGTCGACGAGACGGTATCCGGATTCTTCGAACCCTTGATGAGCTTCGCCTTGTGCAGCGCGCGTGTGATCTTCGCATCAATCGGGAACGCGTGTGCCTCAAGCTCCAAGAGCATCACCCGCGACACCACAAATCGTGGAAGCATCTCAAACGAATCCAGATACTCCCGCGCATCGCGTTTGTTCATCTCGCGCAGGTGCGCAAGCGAGAGTTTCTGCTGATCCTCAAACACCTTCCGCAGCGCACCGATCAACCGGATCGACCGATCCTCCGCACGCTGATACCGAGAGCCGAGCATCGCTTCAATCTCGCTGGGGAAGCACACCCGGAGTTCGTTGTAATCCACGAACTGCTCGTGCATCCGTCCCATCGCCTTGGTTGCGTTCTCCAGCGTCGATTCCCACAACAGCATCGAGAACACCAGTTCATGCAATACCGAGTCTTCCGCCCACGCAGGACGAGGCACAAGCGAGCCCGCATCCACAGGCGCGGCATCGCCCGAATCGCCTCCGGACAAGCCGATCAACGCTTCAGTGTTGTAAGACTCGTCGGACGCCACCTTCACTCCTCTTCCGATCCTGCATCAACCTGCTCCTCTGTCTGCGCATCAACCGCAGCCGGATCTTTCCGGAAAGGATCAGATGCAAGCAGATCAGAAATCACCTGCTGCTCGCGCAACCCATGGTCGTACTCAAACCGAAGCGTGGGCATTTCCTTAATATGAATCCGTTCCATCACATCTCGGCGGATCCGTCCCATCGCCGCCTTGAGCCCGTGCATCGTCAAATCCGCACGCTCAGCAGGCATCACACTGATAAACGCCTTCGCATTTTTCAGATCGTCAGTGATCTCAACCTTCGTGACCGTAATCAACCCACGGATGCGAGGGTCATTGAACCCCTTGCTCAACACCTTCTGCAACTCACGCTGCAAGTTTGAGGAAATCTGCTGTGCTCGCCGCTTCATACAACCGCCTCCGCGCGTGCATACATCTCACGCTCAAGCCCATCCAGTCCATCGCGTTCTTCAGTCACAACCAGCGAATCCCCGCGAAGAATCTCCCGCGAGCTATCCACCACCTCGCAATCAAGCACCGAACGAACCCGCTCAGTCACCCGATCGAGAACCTGCCCCGCAACCATCCCGGAGTTGGAAACAACCGACACGCCAAGCATTGCCCTGTTCCAGACATCGAGCGCGCCGACCTCCGCAACACTGACCATGTGGTGACGATGACAAGAGTCCTTGATCGATTTGACAACCCGCCGCTTGTCCTTGAGAGACATCGCGCCCGGTATATCAAGCTCAATCTGCATCACTCCGATCACCATGAATGAACACCTCGTGCACGAAACACCTTGGGGTTAACCTCAATCAAGCGTCCGCGCGATCTCGACGCTCTTGTAGCATTCGATCACATCGCCTTCCTTGATGTCGTCATAACCCGCGACCTTCATGCCGCATTCCATATTCGACCGGACTTCCTTCGCGTCGTCCTTGAACCGCTTGAGCTGCTCGAGCTTCCGGTTGTTCTCGACAACCACGCCGTCGCGTGTAACACGGATAAACGCATCACGCTGCACAATCCCGTCGGTGACATAGCAACCCGCGATCGCGCCGACCTTTGAAACCTTGAAGACCTCGCGGACCTCCGCATGACCAAGAACCTCTTCGCGGATCTCCGGAGCAAGCATGCCTTCCGCTGCTTTCTTCATGTCCTCGACGATGTGGTAAATGACCTGGTAGTTGCGGATCTCAACACGCTTCGCTTCCGCGAGCGTACGCCCCTTCGAGTTCGCAATAACATTGAACCCGATGATGACCGCATTGGACGCGTTGGCAAGCAGGATGTCCGATTCGGTAATCCCACCAACCGCAGAGTGAATCACGCGGACCTTGACCTCATCGCCCGAAACCTTCTCGATCTCAGACTTGAGCACATCCACCGACCCCTGCACATCCGCTTTGAGCACCACAAGGATTTCCTTGAGTTCGCTATCAGCCATCTGCGAGAACATCGAATCAAGCGTAACCTTCGGCTGAGCAAGCTGCTCAAGACGCTCACGCTCACGACGCTGCTCCGCCGCCTTCTCCGCTTCCTTCAGCGATCCAACACAGTAGAACTTGTCGCCCGCATCAGGGAGATCATTGATCCCCGAAACCTGCACCGGAACCGGTGGAAGAGCAGACTTGATCCGCTTGCCGTGATCATCTGTAATATCACGCACACGACCAAACGCACGCCCCATCACAATAAAGTCGCCAACCTTGAGCTCGCCCTCTTGGACAAGAATGTTCGCAACATTACCACGCCCGCCCTCAGGATTCGCTTCAATCACAGTACCCTGCGCCTGACCAGCGTAATCCGCCTTGAGCTCAAGCACTTCCGCCTGCAGATCAAGAATATCAAGCAGGTCCTGGATACCGATGTCCTTGACCGCGCTGGTCTTGATGATCTCGGTATCCCCGCCCCATTCGGTTGGGTTCAATCCGTGCTCAGCAAGCTGACCCAAGATCCGCTGGATATTCGACTCAGTCGCTTGTTCCTTGTCGATCTTGTTGAGCGCCACGATGATCGGAACGCCCGCCGCCTTCGAGTGCGAAATCGATTCGATCGTCTGAGGCATCACGCCGTCATCCGCCGCAACAACAAGCACCACAATGTCAGTCACATTCGCACCACGCGAACGCATCGCGGTAAACGCCTCGTGACCAGGAGTATCGATAAACGTGACGAACTTCTCGCTCTCGCCCGCCGTCACTGGGACGCGGAACGCACTTGTCGCCTGCGTAATACCGCCCGCTTCACCATCAGCAACATTCGCCTTGCGGATCCGGTCAAGAAGAGAGGTCTTCCCGTGGTCAACGTGCCCAAGGATCGTCACAATCGGACCACGCGCACGCTCGTCACCACGATCACGCTCAGCAAACTGCTCCGCAACCTGCTCTTCAGCGCCCTTCGCTTCAACAACCTCAAGCTCGATGTCCCAGTCGATCATGATCTCCTGAGCCTTCTCCGATTCAATCCCGGAGTTGATCGTCGCCATCACGCCCTGCATAAACAGCTTCTTGACGATGTCCGCCGCTTTCACACCTGTCTCAGCAGACAAATCCTTAATCGTGAACGGCTCAGAAATCGTCACCTTCCCGCCAACCTTCGCAGGGGTCTGCGAAGCCGCAGCGCTCGAACGCATCTGGTTCTGACGCTGTTTCAGGTAACCACCAGATTGCTTGAGCCGTGCTTCGCGTTCAGCAAGATCCGCAGCACTCCATCCAGAGCCCGCACCATCCGGACGACGAACACCAGACCCACCAGGCTGACGACGACGAGTATTACCACCGCGAGGAGCACGCCCCTCCGCAGGTCCCATACCAGGCCCGTAACCACCGCCGCCACCGCCCTGATAACCGCCGCCTTCACGAGGTGGAGGACGACGACGAGGAGGCTCAATCCGCTCAGGCGCCTCAACACGAATCACCTGAGGGCCAGAAAGCTTGATCGTCTTCTTCTGCAAATCCTCAATCCGAGGACCTGCAGGAGTCACCGTCGATGGACGCGTAGGCACATTCATCTGAGGCGGTGGGGGAGGTGTCGTCGTCTTCGTTGGTTTCTCAACCTTCGGAGTCTCCTTCGCATCACCCGTCTTTGAATCAGCGTCAGCCGATCCATCACGACCAGAGCCAGTTTCAGGTCCAGCATCCGCAGAAGCAGCCGCTTTCTCTGTTCCAGAACCAGCACCAGCTTCAGTCCCAGCCGCAGCTGCGGGTGCAGCCGGAGCCGCTGCTGCAGGCGCACTCGCTTTGGTCGCTGCAGGCGCCGGAGCAGCAGGTGCTTTGGCAACCGCCGCTGCCGGAGCGATCTTCTTCGCAGCAGGAGGCGGCGGTGGGGGAGCAACAGCAACCGCTTTCGCGCCACCGTCGTTCTCATCCGCATCGTCTGCATCCGCCTTCTTCGCCTTCGTTGCTTTCTTCGGAGAGCGTGCCTTCTCGAGGTCCACCTTCTCGGTCTTCTCAACCGCAGTATGTGGAGACTCCTCAGTATTCTCACTGCTGAACCACTCGCGCACCGTCTGCTCAAGCCCGATCGAGATCGTGGACATGTGATTCTTGATCACATCCTTCGGAATGCCCTCAGCGTGGCATTTCTCGACGATTGCTTTCGATTTGATTCCGAGTTCTTTTGCGAGCTCGAAGATTCGTGTATTAGCCAAATGGTCCTCCGTTCATCGAACGGTCAATGCGTAACTGTCATCAAGTCACTGTCGTCATCATCTCAGCAATGGGTCAAAGCAACCCACGCACTCTCCAATCCAATCACACCAAATCATCCACCAAGGATGTCCGATGCTCGGCTCTCCGCCTCAGCAGAAGCCGCCTCGTCTTCCGCAGCGTCCTCAGTCGGAGCAACCGAATCAAGCGCACCACCCAAGATCGCAGCCGCAGCCGCTTCCGGGTTGTCCGCAGGGTTCACATCGCCCGAAAGAATCGACGATGCCGCCGCTTCTTCCTCCGCACGCTTCGCAGCAGCTTGTTCCTTCTCAAGTGCCTGCTCAGCAGCCACGATCTTCGCCTTCGCAGCACAAAGCTCCACCGCCTGAGCAGCAACCTCAGGGGTCAGCTCAAGCTCCGCTTCAACAACCTCAGCACCGATCTCTTCGATGTCAAACACCGAGATCATGCCAAGCGCCGCAAGACGATCAACCTTGTCCTCCGTCACGCCCTCGATCTGCGTCAAAGTCTCTGACAAGGTCGTCAGACCCTTCGTGAACTCTTCAGGAGTCAGAATGTCAACATCCCAACCTGTCAATCGAGCACCCAGACGCACATTCTGACCACGCTTACCAATCGCAAGCGAAAGCTGGTCATCACGAACAACAACAGTCGCGCGTCCAAGCTCGAAACAAAGCGAAATCTCGTTGACTTCTGCAGGTTTGAGAGCATTGGCAATCAGGATCTGCGACGATTCGTTCCAGCGAACAATGTCGATCTTCTCGCCGTTGAGTTCTTCAACAATGGTCTTGATCCGCGAACCGCGGATACCGACACAAGCGCCAACCGCATCAACCTTCGAGTCGATCGACGACACCGCCATCTTTGTGCGATACCCCGCCTCGCGTGCGATCGCTTTGATCTCGATCGTCCGATCAAGCACCTCAGGAACTTCAACCTCGAACAAGTACTTGATAAAGTCCGGATGCGCCCGGCTCAGGTAAATCTTCACCTGCGCCCCCATGTCCTTCACATCAAGCACAAACGCACGCACCCGATCACCAGGCATGAACTGCTCGCCAGGAATCTGCTCGCTCCGCAGCATCACACACTCAGCGCGATCAACCTGCACAACCAAAGCACCCCGGTCATACCGCTGTGCAGTACCAGTGACCAACTCGCCCTGACGACCCGCAAACTCTTCCATCAGCGACTGACGCTCGTCATCGCGGAACCGCTGGATCATCACCTGCTTAAAGGTCTGAGCCGCGATCCGACCAAAGTCCTGAGGACTGATCTCGAGGGGCTCGTCATATCGGAACAAACTGATCTCACCCGTCAACGGATCAACCGTACACGAGAACTCCTCAGCATCCAGTGTCCCAAAGTACTTCCGGCACGCAGACACCATCGCCGCCTCCAAATCCGCGATCAGCAGCGACTTCTCAACATTGCGCTCGCGTGCAATGCCGTCGAGGATTCTCATCATTTCTTGCGTGTCCATCTGTATCTCCGAGTTATCGAGTTGATTGGTTGTCGTGCGGCATATCCCGCACTCAGTCACTATGTATTGAGCCAGCCATACCAGACTGACATCGATTTTCTAAAACGCAAACGACCGGACACCCCCATGCATCCCGAATGCGTCTCGTCAAAGACCGCATCCGAACCGAGCTGGACATTCAGATCACCGCATGATCCGCGTCCTTCCCGACCGTCGGGGGCACTGGCTGGAAGAGCCAATCACCGACATTGTGCATAACCATCGTTCATACAAGAGTCTCCATAAGAGCCAGACATTCCAAGCCCGACACCAAGAGTCTAGATCGCAAGCCCCTCAGGATCAAACAACCCACTATTTATATAGATCCCCACACCCAACCCCATCACCAACCCCAGTCCCCTCACTCCACGATCCGCTCGCCCTTCTGGATCGCCCGTTTCACCCGCACCGCCCGGTTATTCCGATGCTGACCCACCTCCGCAAGGAACTTGGGTTCCCCCTCGATATAAATCACCGCAGGCTCCTTCGCATTATGCGTCGTCACCACAAGATCCCCAACCGAAAGCTCCGAAAGCTCCTTGAGCGTAATCGTCGTGTTCGCCAAAGCCACAGACGCCGAAACCCCCGACTGATCGAGATTCTCGACGATCCGGTCCTCCGAACTCGTGTCGTTGTCGCTCCGGTTGATCGCAAACCAGCTCTGACTGCTCAAGTCATCCATCACCGGTTCAATCACATTGTACGGAATACACAGATTCATCGTCCCCGCCCTCGACGACATCCGCATCTCAAGCCCGATCACCATCACCACTTCATTGGGAGGCACAATCTGCACCAACTGCGGATTCGACTCATGCGCAACAATCTTGAACTCAAGCTCCTGCACACTGCTCCACGCCTCGGAAAGCGCCGTCAATCCGCGGCCAAGCACATTGGAAATCAGCCGCTGCTCGATCGGAGTCATCGGACGCTGCGGGATAAACAAATCCTGATTCGTCCCCCCAAGCAGCCGATCAATGATCGGATAAATGATCAAAGGCGAAATCTCCAGACACATCTGCCCCTCAAGCTTGTCCGTCTGGATCAGGTTGTAGCTCGTCGGATTCGGAAGTCCGGATACAAACTCGCCATAGGTCATCTGCTCACACGCCGCGACGCGAACCTCAACAATCGTCCGGAGGAACCCCGAGAGCGACGCGCCGAAGTTCCTTGCAAACGCTTCGTGCAAAGTCTCAAGCGCCATCATCTGGTCTTTGGACACCCGTTCCGGACGCTTGAAGTCGTACTGACGAACCTCGATATTGTCCAAGTCCTTGCGTGACCGCGAGAAGATGCTGATCTGCGATGACTGATCGAAGCCGCCTTCGTCACTCACCGCCGCCATCAGCGAATCAATCTCGTTCTGGTCCAACATACTCATCGAGCACCAACTCCATCAACAATCATCCGATCTTCGTCCAGAAGATACAGTGTGCGTTGTATCGGTCCCGAATCCTCGAATTCTCCACAAATTCCGCGATCATTCAATCCAATCCCATCGAACGGGAACAATCCCGCCGCCCCAACAGTTGAAAACCACCAGCCTACTCATCCATGAGCGGAATCCGATACCATTCGATCCAATCTCAATCCGCGAATCCCTCGCAAACATCACCCGGATTCAGTCCCCCGGAGTCAGAGTCAAAATGATCTCAACACTTAAATCATCCCTCCAAATCCTCGCGATCTCCCTCATCGCATCCCTCCTCCATGCCCAATCCTTCGCGGGATTCGGTGGGAACGAAACCCCACCAGTCACCATCACCGCAGAGTCTTCCGCTACAGCACTCACCGCAGGATCGACCTTCGTCATCGCCGTCACCCTCGACCACGACGACGAATACCACACCTGGCCAAACAACCCAGTCGTCCCCGAAGAACTCGGAGACTTCCCTGCCATAGCGACCACCATCGAAGCCTCCCTCCCAGATTTCTTCACCGCCGGACCAACCCAATACCCCGAAACCCACACCGTCTCCGTCCGATTCCTAGGCCCACCAATCGACCTCATCACCTACGAAGGCAAAGCCGTCGCCTACATCCCCATCCGAATCGCAGATGATGCCCAGCCCGGAGACTACACCCTCTCCATCGACTCCTTCTACCACGCATGCAACGACACCACCTGCTTCCCCCCAACCCCAGACACCCAAACCCTCACCATCTCAGTCGTCCAGACCGCCCAAGCCATCACGCCAAACCCACTCTTTGACAACTTCGATCCAACAGTCTTCTCCAACACCGACGCATGGGGAGACACCGCCGCCACGACAGCATCCCAGCCGCTCAACCAAGATCGCCAGTTCCTTGGTCTCTTCGTGCTCCCTCCAATCGACTCCGCAGCAGGAATCGCCGTCATCGCCCTCGCCGCAGCTGTGGGCGGATTCATCCTCAACCTCACCCCCTGCGTCCTCCCAGTCATCCCCCTCAAGGTCATGACCATCACCAACCACGCAGGCGAAAGTAAGTCCCGCGCCATCAAGCTCGGATCAATGATGGCTCTAGGTGTCATCGCCTTCTGGGTCGGGATCGGGATCCCCGTCGCCTTCGTCGCAGACTTCGTCGACCCCTCCATCATCTTCGGAATCTGGTGGGTCACCGGCATCATCGGACTCCTCATCGCCATCATGGGTCTGGGAATCATGGGACTCTTCACCATCAAACTCCCACAAAAAACCTACATGATCAACCCCAAAGCCGACTC
>JARGNC010000052.1 GCA_029212425.1 Phycisphaerales bacterium | reverse complement strand
AGTGTCCTGGTGCTGCGGGGCAGGCGAGGTTGTAGATTTCGTCGACTTCGAGCCAGATCGGGTGGGTGATGTCGTGGCGGATGAGCTCGAAGTTCTTGTTGTCGAGCAGGTGGAGGACATTGGACTTCTGGGAGGTGAAGAAGTTATCGAGGCAGATGACATCGTGTCCCTGTGCGATGAGTTTTTCGCAGAGGTGTGAACCGAGGAATCCAGCACCGCCGGTGACGAGTACGCGCTTCATTGGCATGGTTCTGGTTCTCCGTGGCTTGAGTTCTGAGATTGTTGATTCGTTCATGCGTTGGTTGCCGTGGCGTTTTGATAGTCTTGTGCGAGTTGGGCGGCGTATTGACGGATCGCTTCGGCTGGCACGAGCGCGGGTTCCCAATCGAGTCCCGATTTGGTCTCAGACATATCAGCACAGGTATAGTGCTGGTAGCTGTTGACCATCTGCTCTGGCATCGGGATGTAATCTGGTGGCATCGAGGTCCCCAACGCGTCGTTGATCGCATCGACGATGTCGTTGAAGGTTGTGACGGCGCCTGAGCCGAGGTTGTAGATTCCGGGTTTGGCGGTTGGTTTGGCAGCGGCGAGTGTGCAGGAGACGACATCGTCGACATGGACTTGGTCGCGTTGATGTTGTCCGTGCTCGAAGATTTTGGGGTTGTTTCCGCTGAGCATTTGTTGGGTGAGGTTGTAGACCATTGAGGCCATTCTTCCTTTGCGGGATTCACCTGGGCCGTAGACATTGAAGTAGCGGAGTCCGACGACATGTGGTCGATCTCCGGATTCGATCATTGAGGATTCGAAGAGTCTGTTTGTTTCGACATCCATGAGCCACTTGGAGAAGCCGTAGACATTCATCGGGTTCCCTGCGGCTTCGGTGGGGAATGGGGTTTCTTGGGCGGCTTGGGGTGGCGTTCCGTAGGTTGCTGCGGAGGATGCGTAGACGAGGGGGATGTTTGATTCGTCGCATGCATCGAGGATGTCGATGAAGGGCTCGGTGTTGACCGAGATCATTTTCTTTTCGTCGAGCACGAGTGTGTCGGTGATCGCGGCGAGGTGGAAGACCGCTTTGGGCGCAAGACCCATGATGGCGGGTTGCCAGTTGAGGTCTGTGATGGAGTCGGGCATGATGGTGCCGCGGAAGGGACCGGCGTTGAGGCGATTGCATGCTTCGACGATGTTTGCGTAGGACCCTGTTGAGAAGTCATCGACGACATAGAGGCGTGCTTCTGGTTCATCGCGTTGGAGTCTGGCGGCGAGATTGGCGCCGATGAATCCGGCTCCGCCTGTGATGATATAAACTGGATTCGTCGTGCTCATGGGTGATTCTAGGGCTTCAAGTGCGGCTAAACCCACGAGTTGTTATGGGTCCAGAGGCGGGAGTTTGAGCGTTTGACCGATGTTGAGCGCGTCGATTGAACGGAGAATGTCTCGGTTGGATTCATAGATGAACTGCGCATGACGGGACGAGCCGTAGAAACGCTGGGCGATGAGCGAGAGCGAGTCTCCGGGTTGAACGATGTAGTCTACGGTTTCTGGGACTTGATCCTCGGCTGGGGCGTCTGGATTGTCAGGTTGTGAGACGATGCCTTGGATGTTATTGGGATCGACGGGGATTCGGAGTGTTCTTCCGGCGCGGAGTTTGAGTGGGTCCACTGTTGGATTGGCGCGAGAGATGACTGACCACTTGGAGGCGTCTTTGTAGTACCTGCGTGCGATGTCTTGGAGGATTTCGCCTTCTTTGATCGTGTGGATCGTGAACTCTGGCGGGATGAGTTTGGGGGCGTTGTCTTCCGGTTCAGGATCGGGGCGGAGTCCGAGCGGGTGGAGCGTTGCTTCGGGCTCTTCGATGATCGGCTCGGGTTGCTGTTCAACAACCGGATCCGGGAGATCTTCGCTTTCGAGCGGCTGCTCGACAGGTTGTGAGATTGTGATTTTGGGTTTGGTGGTTTGGTTGGGTTCCCATGCCCAATAGACACCGATCCAGATCAGCACGAGCATGCAGAGTCCGAAGTAGACTTTGGATGAGCGATCTTCCATTTCGGCGTACCTCATGGGCAGTATACCAGATCGCGGTTCATCTCGTGTCGTGCGTCGATGTCTCGCGGATTAGCCTTCTGGGAGTTCCAGTTCTTCGCGCAATGCGTTGGAGTTGTCCTTCTTGCGTGACCAGACGAGCGGTGCTGCAACAGCGACTGATGAGTATGTACCGATGACGACACCGACGAGGAGGGCGAATGAGAATGCTCGGACGCCTTGTCCGCCGTAGATGTAGAGGATCAGGACAGCGAAGAGCGTGGTTCCCGAGGTGATCACGGTACGCGAGATGGTCTCGTTGATCGACTGGTTGACGACATCCTTGGATGCGTACGAGAGCTTACCACGGTTTTCGCGGATGCGGTCCATGATGACGATGGAGTCGTTGAGCGAGTAACCGATGATGGTGAGCATCGCGGCGACAAGGTTGAGGTCGATCTTGAACGGCTCGATCAGGAGTGACTGCGCGAGGTCTGTGAACATGTGGTGGTCATAGATGATCTCGGCGAGCGCGATCAGACCGATCGCAGTGAGCACATCGTGGGTGAGCGCGATGATTGCTGCTGCGGAGTAGCGGACGGAACCGAATCGGACCCAGATGTAGATCAGGATCAGGAGCAAAGAGAGCAGGACCGCTGCGAACGCGGTCGCACGGAAGTTCTCCGCGATTGCGGGTGAGAAGTTCTGAACGCTGAGTTGGTCTGATGAGGATGTCAACGCGGCGCGGATGAGGTCCCATTCGCGGGTAGCGATTTCTGATTCCCATGCGTCTTCGTTATCGAAGTAGGTTAGGCCTTCATCGAGACTCAGGAGCACGAAGGATTCGACCGCGTCTGGGTTGCCTTCGACGATGATGATCTCTGAATTTCTGCCGAGGATGTCGGAGAAGTCTGACTTGCGACGCGTGATGTCGAGGCGTGACTCGATGCTTTCGAGCGTGACAGCGGGCTCGATGTCTTCGACAAGGATCGCGACACCACCGATGTACTCTGAGATCGAGTTTCGGTATTCGGGGCGAGCGATGTTGTCTCCCAAACGACCTGACAGGATCGGGTAGACCGAAGCTCCTGATGATTTGTCTGCTTGGGAGTAACGGAATGTCAGCGCGGGCGGGGCTTCAAGGAGGTCTTGGAACTCTGCGCTGATCGCGTTGCCGACAGCTTGGCGGTCGGTTGCGAATGTTTTGATGATGAACTTGTCGGAGGTGATGCCGTCGGATTCTGGGTTGACGGGGATGATTTCTGCAGCTCGCAGCGCGCGTGTTGGGGAGTCGTCTTGTTGTCCTTCTCCGATGGCGTGGACGCGGTCTGCGATTTCAACGCGGGTCGAGGTGACGCGTGGTGAGGATGCGTTGCCGATTTCCTCGTGGCGGAGACTCATGGTGACTTGGGTACCGCCGCGGAACTCGGTGTCGAGCATTTCTTCGCCTTGGTACGCGATCATGAAGACACCTAGACCGACATACCCGGTGGAGATGATGAGGAAGAGCCAGCGAAGACCGATCCAGTTGATTTTGGGCTGAAGGACTCTTTCGAGCGGTTTGATGACCATTGGGAGCATGGCCATTTTCTTGATGCGGATTTTGTCAACCAGTGCGCTCATGATGAGGTGGTTGATGAAGAGTGCGCTGACCATGGTGCAGATGACACCGATTCCCAGCGTGATTGCGAAGCCTTTGATTTCTTGGGTACCGACATTTGCGAGCACGAAACAGACGATGAGGTTGGTGACGTTGCCGTCAACAATCGACGAGAGTGCTTTTTGGTAACCAATGCGGACGGCTTGTCGGAGGTCGAGACCGCCGTTGATTTCTTCGCGGATGCGTTCGTAGATGAGCACATTCGCATCGACCGCCATACCGAAGGTGAGGATGATGCCTGCGATACCTGGGAGGGTGAGCGAGGCACGCGAGAGTGCGAGGGCGCCGAGGATGAGCAGTGCGTTTGCTGCTAGACAGAGGACGGCGACGAGGCCGTATCCGAGGTAGTAGACGACCATGAACACGGAGACGACGACGAGGGCGATCATGCCTGCTTGGACACCTGCGTCGAGGTTGTCTTGGCCGAGGTCTGGTGCGATGGTGTTTTCGGAGATTGGTTCAGCGGAGATCTTTGCTTGGAGTGAACCTGCGGTAAGCACGCGGACGACATAGTCGATTTCTTCTGGGGAGAAGTCGCCTTCGATGATACCTGAGTTTGAGATTCTTGAGTTGAGTCTTGGCGCGGTGTAGACCTCGTCATCGAGGAGGACCGCCATGTTTGAACCGGTGTTTGGACCGGTGAGTTCACCGAGGCGGTTGGCGCCCGATGCGTCCATGCTGAATCCGATCGCGGGGCGACCGAGTTGGTCGACGGTTCGGCGTGAGCTGTCGACTTTCCAGCGTCCGTCTTCTTGGGTCATGCGGAGGCCGCGGGTGTCCCAGCAGAGCATGTAGTAGTTGCCTTCGTACTCTTCAACGACATACTTGTATCGTGAAGCGAAGTACGCGGCGGGGTTGGCGATCATCGAGTTGTAGCCTTCGACGGAATCGTACCAGCTTTCGAGCTTATTGAGCTTGAACCAGCGGGCATCGCGTGCGCCGGCTTGGGTCGGTCCGGATTCGGCGAGTTTCTCGCGGAGTCGGTTTTCGTCTGGGTGTGTGTAGACCGAGGTCCCTGCACCTGCTGGGTCCACGGTAATGCGGAAGCTCAGCACACCTGCGGCTTGGACAAGGCGCTTAAGGTCAGCGGTGTCGTCGAGTGAGTTGCGGTTCTTTGAGTAGAAGTCGTATGCGGCTTCGACTTTGTCGAGTTGGTCGCTCAGGTCGGGGTAGCGGTCACGGATACGGGTGAGTGCGCGGTCACGCGGGCTTGGGAGGGTGATGACGCCGTCCGCGGCTTCGTTGCGGATGGTTTTCTGTTCGGTGGATTCTTCGAGTGCTCGACGGACATCTTCTGGTGAGACGGCGCTGTCGAGTACGGAATCGCGTGCGGCTTCATAATCGAGCTCAGCGATCGCTGCTTGATCCGCGAGTTGATCGAGGATGTCGTCTGGGGTTGCTTCGTTCGCGGAAAGACGTTCCAAGTCTTTGCGGAGTCTTTCGGCATCGTCGTAGGCATTTGCGGCTTGGTTGAGGAGTTCGAGAACCTTGGGGCTGTTGGCGCCCATCCGGTCAATCTCGGACTGGCGCTCATCGGCATCGAGTGCCATGACACGCTCGAACTGGTCGGGTTTGATGGATGCGACTCCGAGATTGGCGAGTTCGTCTTCGAATCCTTTGCGGAGTTCTTTGACATATTCGCTTGGGAGCGGCATCGTGATCTCGATGCGGTCTTGACCTTGGGAGACGATCTGGATTTCGTAGAGGCCGTTGGGGTCGATGCGCTTTTTGAGGACTTCGATCACCTTGGGGATGACGGTCGAGGCGCTTTCTGCACGGTCGATCTGGACGGAGTAGACCAGGGAGGCACCGCCTCGGAGGTCTTTGCCGAGTCCGATTTTTTGTGACGGCGGATTTGCGGCCCAGAACGCGAGGGCGAGCATGACGATGGCAATGATTGAGTTTCGAGTGAAGTGACGCATGCGATGCCTCTTGATGACCGGTGTTTTCCGGGGATATTCGGAATGATGGCTTATCTAATGCTGTTGATTACTTGTCTTCGGGGACTTGTAATACTTCTTCGGTGTTCGCTTCTGGTGCGGGAGTCGATTTGGATTCGATCACGCTTGAGATTGATGAACGAGCGACACGGATTCTTGTGTTTGATGCACGATCGGTTTCAAGGAGGACTTCATCGTTTTTGAGTTCGATGATTGTTCCGATGATCCCGCCTGCGGCGCGGACCTTGTCTTTCTTACCGAGTCCTGCCATGAGGGCGGCGTGCTTCTTGCGTTCTTTGCGTCCAGCGAGGGAGGTCATCACGAGGATGCCTGCCATCATGAGGAGCATGATCGGGAGGAGGGACCCCATCCCGCTTGGGCGAGCGGCGCCTGGTGCTGATGGATCCGCGGAGGTTCCGAGCGGGGCACTCCCTGATTGCGAGGTTGAGGGCGCTCCGAGAACGCCTCCGGCGGAGCCGTTGTCTTGAGCGATCATGGCGTGGGTGAACCACTGGATCGTGGGTTGGCTGATTTCCATGCAGCGATACCTTTCATGTCCCTGACGGGTGTATCCCGTTGGGCAAGGATGGTAGGACACCCAACCGGGCTGGATGGGGTTATTTGGGGTTTGATTCGGGGGTGTTTGCTTCGATGAGTTCTTTGAGGTGGGGCCTTTGCGCGATCAGACCGGACCAATCCCCCGCTTTGATCGCATCTCGGAGATCTGATGTCAGTCGCTGGAAGAATCGGAGATTGTGGAGCGTGACGAGGATTGGCCCCAACATTTCGCCGGTCATGAACAGATGCCGAATGTATGAGCGGGTAAATGGTTGTCCTTCTGGGGTGTCCCAGCCGTGGATTGCGGGGTTGCAGGCGTGGCAATCGCATCCTGGCTCAATAGGGAGCGGGTCACGCGCGAAGGGGGCGTTGCGGAGACGGATTTGACCATCGCGTCCGGGTTCTGATGTGAATGCGTTGGCGTTTCGTCCGTTGCGTGTTGGAAGGACACAATCGAACATGTCCACCCCTGCCATCACTGCGGCGACGATATCGCGTTCGTATCCGACTCCCATGAGGTAGCGGGGTTTGTGGGTTGGCATTTGCGGTGCGGTGTGGCGGACGATTTTGGCAATGTCATCGGTGGACTCCCCCACTGCGACTCCGCCGATCGCGTATCCAGGGAGATCGATGTTGCAGATGCGTTCGACGGACCAGTCTCGTTGTTCGAGGTCTGTGCCGCCTTGGACGATTCCGAAGAGGGATTGTTCATCGGGTCTTGCGTGGGATGCTTTGCAGCGTTCGAGCCAGCGGACGGTGCGTTCGTTGGCGATTTGCAGGCGCTCGGCGTGGTTGTAGCCGTTCTTTTTGGTGGTGTCGCGGCGTGCTGCGTGGCGGAGGCGTGTTTGGTTGACTGGACCTGCTTGCGGATCGACGGATGGGGGGCAGTCGTCGAAAGCCATCATGATGTCGGGTCCGAGTTCGTTCTGGACCTGCATCGCGATTTCTGGGTTCATGCGGATTTTGGATCCATCGAGGATGGACTTGAAGGTGACGCCGTCTTCGTCGATCGCGTTGATGTCCGCCATGGAGTACGCTTGGTATCCTCCGGAGTCGGTGAGGATTGGGCCGTTCCAGTTCATGAACTTGTGGACGCCTCCCATGTCGCGGATGAGTTCTGAGCCGGGGCGGAGCATGAGGTGGTAGGTGTTGTTGAGAAGGATCTGCGATCCGGTTTCTTTGACCTGCTGGGGGAGGATGCCCTTGATGGTGGCGCGGGTCCCTACGGGCATGAACGCGGGCGTGTCAAAGGAGCCGTGGAGTGTGTCGACGGTCCCGGAGCGTGCGTTTCCGAGTGTGTGGTGGATTGTGTAGTTGAGGGGCGTGGACATCAAGCAAACATAGGTTCGGATCAGCGGCGGTGCTGTTGTTCCTTGCTTGCTTTGTTGAGCGTCTGCTTTTCTTTGTCGGTGAGTGATCCGATTCCGGAGGTCGCTACTTTGGCGAGGATGCGATCGACTTCTGCTTCGGAGGGGGTTCCACGCTTTGCTTTGGTTGATTTGCGTGATCGGTTTGAAGCGGATTTGCCTCTTGAGTCTCCGAAGACATCGAAGAAATCGAGGAGATGGTGAGAGTTTCGGATGAAGTAGTATCCGCCGATCGCGCCGCCGAGGTGGGCGGCTTCACCACCAGCGTTGTTGGAACCTGCGAGGAGTTGGAAGACCGCGAGACCGACATAGCCGTATGCGAAGAACTTGAGTTTCATCGGGATCGGGGGGAAGAGGAGTTGGACGGTTGTGTTTGGTGCGATGTACGCGCAGGCAACGATGACACCGAACACGCCGGCGGATGCGCCGATCAATGGCATGTTGAAGTCGTTGGAGAGGAGTCCGGGGATGTTGGCGCCGGTGGTGTTTCCGAGAACGGTGAGGATGGAGAAGAGGAGTCCGCCGCAGAGTCCGCAGATGAGATAGAAGGCGAGGTATTTTTTGCCTCCGAGGTATTGCTCGACCATGGGTCCGAAGATCCAGAGTCCGAACATGTTCATGCCGAGGTGCCAGATGCTCGCGGGTGAGTGGAGGAACTGAAAGGTGATGAGTCTCCAGACTTCGAGTCGCTGGAATGCGTCGTGGACGGTGAGTGATCCGATGTTGTAGAGGGCTGGCATCAGGACGGTGACAGCGAGAAGGTGTACCGCGATGTTGATGACGATGACCCAAGTGTTGACGGACCATCCGGGCGATCTAACGAGCATGCCTTGCCCGCTTTGAGGTGGGCCTCCGAATCCGGAGCTGGTGCGGTTGTAGTCTCGATCGTGGATTCCCATTGTGGAGCTCGCCTTAGGGTGTGGGTATTGAATGGTGATTGGGGAAATATGCCCTGTTATTCCAGATTTCGGCTCGATTCGGTCGCTTTCTTGAGCGTTCGTCGTTCACTGCGGGTGAGGGAGTCGATGCCGGTGGTTGAGATTTTTTGAAGAATGCGGTCGATGTCTTGCTTTGTATGCACCTTGGTGTCATCTGGTTCGGGGACTGTGGGTGGTTTTGTGTCTTGATATCCCGGGATCATTTGTGCGTAGTCGAGGAACTGGAGTCTTCGGCGTTCGATTGTGCAGATGATGCCGGAGATGATCGCGATGCCGAGGAGCATCTTTGCGTCGGCGAAGATGATCCCGACCAATCCGACGATTGTTGCGATCCAGAGTCCTGAGAGAGCGGTAAGGTGTCGGGCGGCGAGGTCGCCTCGGTTTTTGGAGAGGTGGATTCGGAGGACTGTTCCCGCGTCGAAGGGGAGCATGGGGATGATGTTGGCGCCGAGGATGATGAGGTTGACGACATGGAATCCCCAGATCGACACGAGCCACCAGGGGGTGGTTTGGTCTGACGACAAGATGAGGGTATGGATTGATGCGGATGGGTTGAATGGATTGAACACCACGGCATCCCACGAACCTGTCAATAGAACAAGCGGGATCATGAATACAGGGACCAGCGCGAGATTCAGCGCGGGACCAGCGAGGGCGGTGCGGAGTTCGGCATTGGGATCGGGATCATCGAACTGTGCGGGTTCGAGTCCGCCGAGCATCCAGAGCATGCGTTGATCGGATTGTGCGCCGTTTCGAAGCGCGACATACGCATGCGCGAGTTCGTGGAGCAGGACGAGTACAACCATCGCGATGAGTGAAGGCACCACGAATACTGCGCCGGCTTTGTGTCCTGGGAGAGTGAAGATCAGCTGCGCAAGGAGATAAACCACCATGATGAGGTGGATCTTGTAGCGGACTTTGGAGATGGTGAAGAGGGGGAATCCCCACGCGAGGGGGTTCTCGCCGTCACCGAAGACTCGGGCGAGGATTTTTTTGATGCCTGCGAAGCGATCCCCGTCGTCGTCGTATGAAGATTTCCATTCTGACTGACCCATACAGGTTGGTACCGGGGGATGTGTTAGTGGTTCCAGGTGCTTGAGCCGTAGATTGCGGAGTCTCCGAGTTCCTCAGCGATGCGGAGGAGTTGGTTGTACTTCGCGTTGCGGTCTGAGCGACATGGAGCACCGGTCTTGATCTGACCACAGTTGGTCGCGACGGCGATGTCGGCGATGGTCGAATCTTCGGTTTCACCTGAGCGGTGGCTCAGGACGCAGTTGAACTTGTTGGCCATTGCGTAGTTGACTGCGTCGAAGGTTTCCGACAATGTGCCGATCTGGTTGACCTTGACAAGGACCGCGTTTGCTGATTTCTCGGCAACGCCTCGCTCGACGAACTTCTTGTTGGTGACGAAGAGGTCGTCTCCGACGAGTTGGACTTTGTCTCCGAGTTGGGCGGTGAGTTTGGACCATCCCTCCCAGTCGTTCTCAGCGAGACCATCTTCGATGGATCGGATTGGGTACTTCTTGCACCAGTCGGCCCAGATCGAGATGAGGTCGTCTGAGGAGATGATGTCTTGGGATGAGGAGAAGAACTTGTAGCCCTTCTTGCCGTCTTTCTCTGCTTCGTTCCAGAGCTCGGAGGTTGCTGGGTCGAGGGCGACGAAGATCTGCTCCCCCCATGAGTATCCGGCTTTGTCCACGGCTTCTTCGATGATCTTGAGTGCGTCCTCGTTGTCTTTGAGGTTCGGCGCGAATCCGCCTTCGTCCCCCACTGCGGTGGACATGCCTCGCTTGCTGAGTACGGACTTGAGGTTGTGGTAGATCTCAACACCGGCGCGGAACGCTTGACCGAAGTCGTCGAATCCCCAGGGTTGGATCATGAACTCTTGGAAGTCCACGGTGTTGTCCGCGTGCTTTCCGCCGTTGAGGATGTTGAGCATCGGGACGGGGAGTGTTTTGGCGGCGGAACCACCGAGGTAGCGGTAGAGCGGGAGACCTGAGGTTTCGGCGGCGGCTTTGGCGACGGCCATAGAGACGCCGAGGACTGCGTTGGCGCCGAGGCTTGATTTGTTTGGGGTGCCATCGAGATCGAGCATTGCTTGGTCGACGCCTTCTTGATCGCGGGCGTCGAGGCCTTCGATTTCTCGTGCGATCTGGTCGTTGACATTGGCGACGGCTTGTTCGACGCCTTTACCCATGTAGACCGGTCCTCCGTCGCGGAGTTCGACGGCTTCGTTCTCGCCTGTGGATGCGCCGGAGGGGACGGCGGCTCTGCCGACCGCTCCGGATGAGAGGACGACATCGACTTCAACGGTTGGATTACCGCGTGAGTCGAGGATCTGGCGTGCGTGGACGAGGTCGATATCGAAAGCCATGGGATTGCTCCTGGTGCGGGTGGTCGACAAAAGAAAACGGAATTGTCTGAGGATAGCTCCGATGGGATGAACGGTCTTGCAAAATCGGCTATCCTGCGGATGAATCGCGCACTTGTTGAGGATTGCCGAATGCCTATCACTCCCGATCAGTTCGATCAACGACTTGCTGACATCCGAGGCCGTCTTTCGGTGCAGGGCAAACTTGTGAGCGAGATCGCTGAGGAAGTATTCCAGACCATCTTTGACATGGACACCGATCGTGCGTTGGAGTTGATGACTCGGGACGACGAGGTTGACCAAGCGGATCTGGAGATCGAACGGGATGCGGTGGATTTGCTCGAGAAGGCATCGCATGATGTTTGCCCACTGAGCTCGCAGCAGATCCGGGCGCTGCTCTCAGCGGTCAAGGTGAACAACGAGCTTGAGCGGATCGCGGATGCAGCTGCGGATATTGCTCAGCGGGTGGTCTCCCTTGGGGATCGAACCTCGACCTTTCCCAAGACCACGATGGTGATGACCAACTCGGTTGTGGGTATCCTGCGGAACTCGGTCCGCTGCTTTGCGGACACAGATGCGGCTCGCGCCAAGCAGGTGCTCCGATCCGAGGGTACTGTGCTTGAGTTTTATGATGTGATTGTTCAGAAATCCGAGGAACGGATCGCGGACGGTCGGCTCGGGGTACAGCATGCGTTCGATCTGCATTCGATCATTCATCAGGTCGTCGTGATGGCGGACCACTGCACCAACATTGCCGAGCAGGTGATCTATGAATCTACCGGCGCGATTGTTCGGCACACCAACGCGGGATGGGTTGAACACATCCTCGACTCCGATTTGTCGGACGACGACGCGTAGTTAGCTCGCTGGTGCTGGATTTGGGGCTGGTTTGGGGGCTTTGTAGAACGGGAGCGGGACGATGGTGCCTTCGAGTTGTGCTCGACCGGCGTCGATGCTGATCTTGGTACCGGCTGCGGACTGATCTTTGTTGACATACGCCATCGCGATGGATTTGCCGACGGTTGGCGCCATGCAACCTGATGTCACGGTGCCGACTGGGTTTCCGTCAACAAGTACAGGCATGTCTTGGCGAGCGGTGCGTTTGGAGTCGAGTTCGATACCGACGAGGGTGACGGCTGGACCGCCGGCTTCGAGTTCTTTGTTGAGTGCTTCTTGTCCGATGAAAGTTTCGCCGTCGGTTTCGATTGATTTGTCGAGGTTCATCGCGAAGGGCATGTTGACCGCATGGGCGGAGGTGGATTCGTTGAGTTCGTGTCCATAGAGCGGGAGACCTGCTTCGAGTCGGAGGGTGTCGCGTGCTGCAAGTCCACAGGGTTTGAGGTCGAGGTCAGATTCGATACTCACGGCTTCTTTTTGGAGGAGCTTGATCGCCATAGAGACTGCGGATGCGGGGAGGATGATCTCAACGCCGTTCTCTCCGGTGTATCCGGTACGCGCGATGATGAACTTCATGATCATCATGTTCTTGACGGTAAAGCGGAAGCGTTTGAGTTCCGCGACTTCTTTGGAGACTTTGGCGACGAGTTCCATGACCTTTGGGCCTTGGATTGCGACCATTGCGGTTTTTTCGGTGCGGTCTTCGAACTTGACTTTGAAACCACGATCTTCAATGACGGCTTGCATGTGGGCGATGATTTTTTCGCGGTTCGCACCGTTGACGACGACGAGGAAATCTTCGGTATCAAGACGGTTGACGATGACATCGTCGAGGACTCCACCGGTGTCGTTGCACATGAACGAGTATCGGCATTGTCCTTGTTGCATGTCACCAATGCGGCGCGAGCAGACGCGTTCGAGGAGACGCGTAGCGTCGGTGCCTTTGACGGAGAGGCGGCCCATGTGGGAGACATCGAAGAGGGAGCCGTTGGTTCGGCAATGGGTGTGCTCGTCGTGGATGGAGGTGTCGTACTTGATGGGCATTTCCCATCCAGCGTAATCAACCATCTGGGCGTGGTATTCGAGGTGGTATGCGTGGAGCGGGGTCGTCTTGAGCGTGGTGGATTCGGTCATGGTGGATCGTAGACCTTGGAGAGCGGAATTGTTCTATGATCCGGCATGCAGCGTCTTCCTGTGATCCCGAGCATTGAACAATGGATTGCCCACTTGGATGGGATGGTTGCTGGGATCGTTGATCGGATACCGATGCACGGCAGCGACATCGAGAAGCGAGCATTTATACTCGGATTCCAGGATGAGTTTGGGAGCAGGCAAGCGACTGATGGAGCGTTGTTGAGTCGGGTGCTTGGGGTTCCGTATCAACCTGAGACTGGTTTGAAAGCGGATATCGACAATCGGCTCTGGGATGCGCTGCATCGGGATGATTCGTCTTGGATGGACCTGATTTCAACTGAGGGTGGGCTTGTTGATCCAGCGGAGTATGCGATCGAGCATCGTACACAAATTGAGCTCTGTGCACTCCATGCGTTGTGGCACTTATATGAGCGGAGTCGAGACGATGCATTGAGGGGCCGGGTCGATGCGTTGGTGGAGTGGCATACGCGGGAACTCCAACCTGATAACGGGATCAATCGTCCTTGGGGGCTCCATGCGTTTGTGGTGCGGTCTGTTGAAGCGGAGTCTCAAGATTCTCGGCTTGATGCGATGCTCCATGCGCAGACGCTCGCGAACAACTGCTGCATCACGCTGGGTAGACCTGACATTTTGAGTGCGGTGATTTTGATTGACAGCGCTGATGCGTTGCGGGGGCGATTGCAGCGAGATTGATTGGTTTAGCTGAGTGGCTGGTGGTGGCCGTTGGGGCTGCGGAGCCAGCGTTTGAGGACGGGGCTTGCTTTGAGGATCTGTTCCCACTGGGGCTCGTTGTGCTCGAACCGATGCTTGAGTGATGCGGCGACCAGACCCATGAACATGGGTTGTGGTGTCAGCGGGCTCGATGTGAGTTCGGGGTGGTACTGGGCACCGATGAAGTATGGATGGGTGATGGGCTCATTTGGGGCGACGCCGTCTTGCGGGGCGGCGACGGAGGGGAGCTCAAGGATCTGCATGATGGGTTGGTCTGGGTGACGCCCGGAGAAGATGAGTCCGCCAGCTTCGAGGCGCTCGATGTACGCGGGTTCCACTTCGTAGCGGTGGCGGAATCGCTCGTGCATGGAGGCCTTGCCATCGGCGAGGAAAGACGCGAGGGTGCCCGGAGTGATCTGGACATCTTGAGCGCCAAGTCGCATGGTGCCCCCGAGCCCTTCGATTTTCTTCTGGTCGGGGAGTTCCGAGATAATCGCGGCGGAA
>JARGNC010000051.1 GCA_029212425.1 Phycisphaerales bacterium | reverse complement strand
TGCTGGGTATCGCTCCCGCGACAGTCACAAACACTCGGCACCCCACCGCATCCGTTTGATCACGCTGAGCGCCAGTCAGCACAATGCCCAGATTCCCACGAAGATCACGCGCTTCAAAATCAGTCGATGGACGCTGCACAAACACCGATCCATCACTGACATCCCCATCAGTAAACGCGAACACCTGCACGGATCGTTCTATTTCTGGAGCCCGCTCTGATGTCTGCTCTCCATCACGAATCGACGCGATCAGCTCCACAGCAGCATCCAGATCACTCGGCGCATCGCTTGCTTGGATCGACTCGATCGCCGCTCGCGCCCTTCTCCATGAACCCGCTGATCCAGAGACCAGTTGAGCCGTCATCCCAGCGCGGATCACCCGAAACTCCGTCGAAGGGGATCGGCTCCCGATCGAGCGGACAAGCTCCGCCGCATCCCGCTGCGCGATTGCCAGTCTCGTATTCCCGTCCACATCCGCGATCGCATTCATCGACGCGCCCGCATCGATCACCACAACGACCTCACCACCACCCAGCTGATCGATCCCCGCTTCTTGAGTCGGACGAGCGATCGCCAGCGAGAGCAGGATCACCGCGAGCAACTGCAAAAACAACAGCACAGAAGGACGAACCCGCTGCCAAGGCACATTGCCCTCCAGATCACGGATCGACTTCTTCCAGAGCAGCGTAGAGGATACGCGAACAGGACGACGACGCAGTTTGAGCATCCAGAACAACACCACCAAAGCCGACCCGATCGACCCAGCGATCAATCCCGCGATGGGATTCAAAAAGCTCAACTGTTCCATCCAGGAGGTGGCGCCAACGGCTTCGGTTTCGAATCCTCATCCTCAACCCGCACCTTCGAAGGACGGAAACCCATACCAAAGATGTATGTCTCCCGAGAAACATCCCGACACGCATCGGGTTTGATCGCACCTGCAATCCGAAAGCACTTGCGAACACGCGCCAGCAAATCTGGGAAGCTCTCGCCCTCGAGCACCTTCATTGTGCAGTTGCCGTTTTTCTTGAGCAGCGTCGGGAGTTGATCCACAATCACTTGACAGAGTTGTTCGGACAAGAAGTGATCGCCGTGCCCTGTCGTCGAGGGTGCCATGTCCGAAATCACCACATCAAACAAAGGCTGCACCAGTTCCGGCTCAGGTTGCTCGTCCTCAGGTTTGTCAAACACCTTCTTCTGCTTGAGTTCCTTGGGAGGAAGCAGCTCGGACATGTCCACTTTCGTAAAGTCCCCCTGCACTGTCCGCACATTGGGACCGAACTCTGTCCGCATCGCTTGGAGATCGATCCCGACCACCAAGCCGTCCTTGCCCACAATCTTCTCAGCGACCTGTGTCCACGATCCAGGGGCGCATCCCAGATCGAGCACCCAATCGCCTCGTCGGATGAGCTTTCGGCGTTGCTGAATTTCCAGCAGCTTGTACGCGGACCGCGCGACATAGCCCTCGCGCTTTGCGAGTTTGAAGTACTTGTCATGGAGCTTGCGTGACTGAGCCATGGGATGCGATCCGATCGTGAGATGGAGAGGTTTTACTTGTAGAACACCACAACCGCGTCGGTCCAGTGGTGCGGCGCCCAGGTCTCCCCGCGCCCCTCGTTGAGGTACTCATCGAGTTCGTACTCAATGGTAATCGTCTCACCGAACAGAAACTCTGGTTGCACATCCACTTTCCAAGCTTCGACCTTATCCCCTGGCGCCCAGCCCGAACGATCAAACTTCCATGTCCCCCCCTGAGGTCGGCATGGATTCAAGTACACATCCGTCTTCCACAGATGATTCCGCTCCGACATGCTGATGAAGTCCTGCTCGAGCACATCACCCTCATTCGCCTCGCTGCTGATGGTGAGGGTCCTCCAGATCGGCATGAACTCCCCCGCGTTCTTGGAGTTGGGGAACATGCCGTGTCCTGTGACCGTCGCTCGAACACGTGCGTGCGTTGTGCCCTCTGGGACCTCAACCACACGATCGACATAAAAATCCTCTACAGGTTTCTCAGGATCACCAATATCCGCGTTCTCGTTCCACAGGTTCACGATTTTGATGGGCTCCCGATCAAGATCTCCCGGATAGAAATCCAGATCAAAGCTCACCAGCCAACCCTTCATGTAGGTCCCGATGTTCGCATCAAACTCGCGAGCATCCTTAAACAAAGGCAGCAAATCCGTCACATCCATATACCAAGTCCACCCCCTCCGATACGGCGTGATAAACCGGAACACTTCGAACCGCTCCTCTTCATCACCTTCTGCTGATGGGATACGAATCCCGATCGTCCCCTTCTTGTCCCAGTGGTCGTACCCAACCTCAGGCTCACCAAGCGTCAGCGTCGCGATCACGCGCCCGACACTCTCAGGGATTTCTGAAAAATCAACTTCTGACTTGAGCCAAGCCGCGTTGGTCAGCAGTTCCTTATCAAACACAGAAACACGCACCGGCTCCTGAAAATCACCCTTCTTGAGCTCATGATCCATGATCCGCGCGGACTTGATCTTGATCGAATCCCCGATCGTCCCGCTCGTCAGCGAGCACAATCCAGCACGCACACCCCAGAGCATGTCGTCGATCACCACCTCGCCGTTGATCAGCACGACGATGTGCGCCCCGCCGGTGACATAGTTGAGCTGGACCGCGATATCAACCTGCTCCCCAGTCCTGAACTCCACAGGAGACAGCACATTGATCCGCTCTTGACCATCCACATGCACAGACACTTCCCGCTGCGGACGATCGTACCAGTTCCCAAACTCATCGAACCACCCCATCACGCGACCATTCTCGTCCGGCTCGATATCCGTCGGAGGCGGATTGTGCACATCAAAACCGATCCCGATCGCGTTCGGATGGTTCGGTTCATCCCACGCGAACCCCTCACTCGGATCCTCAAAGTCCGAGTTGGTGATGACCAACCCAAACCCCTTCTCGCCATCCAAATCCTCAGGCTTAGGAACCTCGACACGCATGAACGCCCAAACAGGATTCATGATCCAGTTGTGTTTTTTCTTAGCCCCATCATCCTCAGTATTCTCAACAACCCCGCTGGATGATGCAGCGCACGGAACAACAGCCAACATCGCAATCAACGCAAACGCGGCAAACACACATTTCGATGGATTCTTCATGCCAATAGGATAGAACATCCATCCCCTCGGCGCAACCAATCTGTCCTAGTGAGGGACTTCCTTGACCGCATTGCGGTTCCAAGCGGGAACGCGAACCACGATCGGTCCATCGCCGTGGACTTCGCACTGACACGCAAGCCGGGAGTTGATCTGAAGACCCGGCGCTTCTTCCACGCGATCTTCCTCGTCTTCTTCCGCTTCAGTCAGCGAATCCATGCCTTCCTCGACATACACATGGCATGTCGAGCACGCGCAGACACCGCCGCAGGAGTGCTCGATGTTGATATGATGACGCAGAGCGAGGTTCAGCAGGTGTTCGCCCTTTGCCGCCATCAGCTCGTGTTCTGCTTTGTCGGAGCCGTCTTCGTTGAGTTCTTCGGGGTTTTCTAGGATGATCCGGACCGGAACAGTCTGAGGACCAACATTTTCGTCTTCGTGGAAGTGCATATGTCTCGATCTCCGTCATGATTACATGCCCGCGATGGGCTTACACACTAGGATAGTCCAAGCATCCGCTCCGCGTTTGCTCAGCAGGACACTGATGAACTCGACCAACGACCATTCAAATCCAGACCCTTCGATCTCCAATCACTCGACACTCGAGCTCACCATCCTTGCGCCAGCGCACAACGAAGAAGAGAATGTTGATCTATTGGTTGAAGAGATCGAATCCGCGATTGCCCCGCTCGGAATCGAGTTCGAGTTCATCATCGTCAACGATGGATCCACAGACTCCACCCAGTCCAAAGCCCTCGCGCACCAGAACACGCGTCCATGGGTCCGCTGCGTATCGATGACCAACACCCCCACCGGTTCAGGGCACGGCCAATCCGCCGCGTTCCACGCTGGATTCCGCGCCGCGAACGGCCGACTCATCGCAACACTCGATGCAGACCTCCAAAACGACCCTGCTGATCTCCCAGCGATGCTCAAGCTCCTTGAGTCCTCAAACGCTGATTTCGTGCAAGGCGACCGCTCCGCTGTCCGCAACAAAGGTGACGCAAAGATCCGACAGTTCGGGTCATGGGTCGGACGCAAGTTCAGACTCATGGTTCTTGGGGACACCATTACCGACACAGGATGCTCTCTCCGCATCATGAAACGCGAGATCACGCTCCAGCTCCCGCTCGAGTTCAAAGGCGTGCACCGCTTCATCCCAGCAACCGCTCGTCACTTGGGATACACCGTTATCGAGATGCCTGTCAATCATCGCAACCGACACGCCGGGGAACCCAAGTACGGCATGGGGATCACCAAACGCGCCCTCCCAGGACTCATCGACCTCTTCGCAATCCGCTGGATGCGAAATCGTCGCCGACCAGTGACCTCGATGGAACCCAGAGCAGACACAACCACCGAAACCACGCCTTCCATTACAACCAACTCCACATCCAACGAGACCATCAACGCATGAAAGCCGGACCGATCATCGCGATGGTTGTCCTCGTCTTTCTTGGGATGTGGCTCGTCCTTCAGCCCGCGCTCGCTCGCTCGGAAACCGACCTCACCATCTCCGTCGGCGCCATCGAGATCATGCTCGACCGCTCTGAAAGCGACGACGGCACACTCGAATACACCGTGATCTCGCCAGCAAGACTGCAATCCGATCACAAGTATGGCCCGGTCGAACTCGATGCGTTCATCCAAAAACAAGTCGACGAATGGAACGCACGACCAGCATTTGAACGACACCTCCTCGGATTCTTCAACATCACCACCTGGGGAACCTTCGGCTGGGTCATGATCGGACTCGTCGGTCAAGGCGCGTTCTTCGGACGCATGTTCGTCCAATGGATCATTTCCGAACGCTCACGCGTCTCGACTGTCCCAGAAATCTTCTGGTGGTTCAGTTTCATCGGAGGGGTCTGCCTGTTCACATACTTCGTCTGGCGCGTCGACATCGTGGGTGTCATGGGTCAGTCCACCGGGATCGTGATCTACGCCCGCAATCTTCGGTTGCTCCACAAAGAAAAATGCCGACAAGAACCATCAGCGCAACCGACCGTCAGCTAACCCTCGGGAGACCCCCATGCAGATCTGGATCGACAACACACAACAAAGCGACGCGACCGACCTCGGAGATGCGCTCGAGCAAGCACGCATCCATGCCGAGTCTTCAGGACGCTTGATCGTCGACATCCTCGTCGATGGACAACCCGCGACGGATGAACTCTTTGAAGATCAACCAGAAGGAATGGGAACGATCAACGAGCTCCGCTTCACAACCGCGGACACCAGCGCACTGATCTCAGAGACGGCACACACCGCGATCGAATCGATCGAACTCCTCAAAGCCGACCAAGAAGCGGGCGCTCAGCAGATCCGAGCGGGAGAACTCGAAGACGCGATGCAGACCCTCCAAGCGATCATGGAAGGCTGGCTCGCAATGCGGGATGTCGTCGATCAGATCGCCCAGATTGCCCAAATTGACATCGCAACCGTCAAAGTGGGTGACGAGATCGGCTCCGATATTGTTCAATCTTTGTCAAACGCCCTTGCTGAGGTCAGAGAAACGCTCCAAAACGAAGATTGGTCTTCGCTTGGAGATGTAATCGAGTATGATCTAAGCGAACTCGCTGGCAAGTGGGCCAACCTCCTGCAAAGCTTGATTCAGAGTGTCCAAACATCCTGATCCGTTCCAACGCTGCAACGGCTCGGGCTGTTTTTCGAGAAGGAACGACCCAAGCCGTGTCATCCATGCCGACCACATCCGGAGTCCGTGCGATCAACGCACCCGATGAGATCGACACCATGATGGGTCACGCGAGCGATGCACTCGCGAGCGGTCAATCCCTCCACGCCGCGATGCTCTGCCGCGACGCGCTCCAACTCGCACGATCCCGAGGCGACTTCGAACGCATGAGCCGCATCTGCATGCCGCTGCTCGAAGCCCAGCGTGCCGTCCGGCTCGATGCACTCGCGACTGGTCCAGCACGCATCATCGCTTCCGCATCAGACCTCACCGAATGCCCCACGATGGGGTGCTACCTGTTTGCGCCAAACCTTGTGGGCGCGGACGCTCGACAGTTCCGCAGCGCTTCGAATGCATCGGGTGTCCCGGTCTTTGTGCTCACGCGCGAGCCACAGATGTCCAACGGACTCTGGCCAATCGTCGGCGTCGGAGAGCGCGTCGTCCGCATCCGCATCCAGCCCCCAAACAATCCCGATAGCATCGACCCGCAATGGTTCAACTACGCGAGCGAACAGCTTGGAGACCAAGCGATCGAAGACGCGATGAATGCGGGTGAGCCGAACGACCCCGCCGCGTGGCGCGTCGATGACCTGCTCGATCGTCTTGACGCATGTCCTGAGCACGAGAAGTTCATGATGGCGCTTTCATCCGCGTGCCAAGCCGCGATGACGATGCCTGTCCCGACTGTCATCCGTCGGCGAGCGCTCATCAACGATCCGTACTCGTTCTAAAGCGTACAAAAAACGACTGCCGGACACATGAAGCATCCGACAGCCGCTCGTGATTCTCTCTCCTCACTTGTGCGTGCTCAGCGCCGTCGCCGTCCAGCAATCACCAATCCAAATCCAACCATCCCCAGCGTACTCGGCGCAGGGACATAACTGACATTGTCGATCGTCGCCATGTTTCCGATCGTGCCCGGATTGGCGCCGTACTCGCCGTCGTTGATGGTGATGTGATCAAACTGACCGAACGCGCTGTCCCATCCCGCGTAGGTCCGGCTTGATTCGATCAACACCTCGCCTGTTTCCTTGTTGATGATCGAAATCTCGAACACGCCGGTCTCCGAGTTCACTTCAAGACCGATGCGATACCAAGTGTCCAACTCCCAGTTGTTGGTGCCCAGCGCGAAATCTCGATTCGCCCCACCGCGCCCATCTGCGTTCTGGACAAACAGACGGAATCGATTCGAGTTCTTGGTCGCGTACACAAACGCCTGAGGCATCCAGTTGAAATCTGTCTGGTCGGTCTCTTGGAAAAATCCAGCCGCCGCGATCCAGTTGGGATTGCTCCCGTTGCCTCGCTGGTCCAGTCGCAAATCCGTCTCGAATCGTTGAATAGCCGAATGACCAACATGACCGATGATCCCACCTGATGTCCCGATCCCGTTCTGTATCTGGACCGCTTGGGTCTCAGCTCCAGATGCGTCCGTGGTATCGATCACCGACACGGTTGGCCCCGGATTGGTGGGGCTATCGATAAAGCTCGATGCATCCTGCCAGATTCCCGCTGGGGATTCTCCAATGGTGTAGCTTTCAAAATCATCGGTGACATCCGCCCATGCTGATGTCCCCAGCAGCATGAACGCACCGATCGCGCAAACGAATTTCATCATGTTCTCCAGATGTGTGGAAGGTGTCCCGTCGCTGAGCGTCCACACGATGCATCGACGACGGGGAATATCCGTGCGTAGTAGAACTCAGTTCCACAAGCGTCGTGATTTCAAATCAGAACGGGTCTTTGGCCCCAAGCCCTAGACAAAAAGACCCATGCATCGTTCATCCCGCATCGCGAGGGAGGGTTTCAACAATGTTTCGCACCACCGCGTCTGCATCGACCTGCTCCGCTGTCGCTTCGAAGTTGAGCATGATCCGATGCCGCAGTGCTGGGAGCGCGGCGCGCTGGATGTCCTCGATCGACACCGCCGCACGACCATCCAACAACGCTCGGCATTTCCCCGCGAGCATCAATGTCTGCGCCGCGCGTGGTGAAGCGCCGAGGTTTACAAACCGCGACACCATCGGGGTCGCGAATCGACCGTCCGACAACTCGCCGCTCGGATGCGTTGCAAGCACACAGCGGATCGCGTAATCCTGCACATGCGGCGCAACGGGAACCCTCCGCACCAACTGCTGGTGCTCGATGAGCCGTGCCGCATCAAGCACCTTCTCAATCACAGGCTTCGCAGATCCCGTCGTCAGTTCCACAATCTTGCCCATCTCCTCGCGCGATGCGTATCCGACGCGGAGCTTGAAGAAGAACCGGTCGAGCTGTGCTTCGGGAAGCGGATAGGTCCCCTCCTGCTCCACAGGGTTCTGCGTCGCAAGCACAAAGAACGGCTCAGGAAGCTGGTGCGTCGTCCCCGATACCCCACCCACGGTCACTGAATGCTCCTGCATCGCTTCGAGCAGCGCGGACTGTGTCTTAGGGGTCGCGCGGTTGATCTCGTCAGCGAGCACGATGTTCGCAAAGATTGGTCCACGCTGGAAACGAAACGCTCGCCGACGATTGCCTTGCTCGTCCTCGACCTCATCCACCACCGTCGTCCCGGTGATATCCGCAGGCATGAGGTCCGGAGTAAACTGCACGCGACCAAAGCTCAGATCCACCGCTTGCGCAATCGTCCGCACCAGCAAAGTCTTCCCGATCCCAGGAACCCCCTCAAGCAGCGCGTGACCGCCTGCGAATAGACAGGTCAGCAGATCCTCAACAGTGTCATGCTGACCCACCACCGCTTTGCTGATCTGCTCCTGAACCGCGACAAAGTCGCTCCGGAATCGTTCCGCGGCCAATCTCGTCTGCTCGGTATTCATCTGGGATGCATCGCTCATCATGGATGGTAGTGGATCATCCACGAAAAAACCGACCCAGCATCGCTGAGTCGGTCCATTCAAGAGGCCGCAGTGGGATTCGAACCCACGATTGGCTTTCGCACAACGGATTTGCAATCCGCTCCCTTAGTCCACTCGGGCACACGGCCTGCCTCTTTCCCCTCCAGAAACACGCGAGGGGAAGGTGACGATAGAACACCCCTACGCCAAAGGTCAACAACTCCACCCTGAAAGCACGATAGGATACAAGGACAACGATCGAAAACGCCCCCTCAGTTGCTCAGGACTCACGAACACCGATGCCCACCAACTTGAAACCAAACTCCACATCAGCACTCCTGATCCTCCTCGCAGGCACTACTCTCCAATCCAGAGCGATCGCTCAAGATTCCACCAACCCCGACCCCGCTGAGACACACCCCAAGCACCAGCAGATCGAAATCCTTGATCCTGCAGCGGACGATCTCCCACGGATGAGGACCAACAACACCCCAATCAAACCCACTGAGCAAAAAACCACCAAGCCCCATCAAACCGGACTCACCTCCGGACAGGATTGGATGCAGGTCGTCAACAACTCGATCAGCGAGGTACAAAAGCCCTCCGCATTGGCGCAGGGATCATTTATCCTCTCCCGTTCTGGGAGACTCGTTCCTGCTCCCAATGATCGTTTGATCTTCGTTCCAGACATCGACCAGCGAATCCCAGGAGAAGGACCGGTCCTGCTGCTCCCATGTGCCGCACTCGAACGACTCGAAAGTATCTGGGCAAACCAGACCGTCACCGTGTCCGGAGAGATCCTCACCTATCACTCCCGAAACCACCTGCTCATCACCGACTTCTCCCTCGGCACAACGACACCGCAACGGATTCAACCACCTGCGGAATCCGTCGAAGACACTGCGGACGATGAAGCTCCTGAGCAACCCCCGACGCTGCTCGATGAGGATCCCGATGTCATGGATCTGCTCCGCGAACTCGAAACCGAATCCGCGGCTCCATCAGGTGTGCAACTCTCGGACAAGCGTCAACTCCCAATCAACCCATCGCGACAGAGCTTCCAATCCACACAGCTCGAAACCGCTCCGCCTCAACTTGCTCCTGGACTCCGCGAAGGTACGCTGCTGATCCGCAGACCAGCACGCTTGGATCGTGAATCCGACGGATCTTGGATGGCGGTCTTCGACAACGATCAGCAATCCTCCGCAGACGGGATCGAGCTCACCATCCTCCCCTGCGCTCTCCTGATGACGATGGAACAACAAGCGATCCATTTCGGAGACTCCACCAAGTTTGTCGTTTCAGGTCGCGTGTATGTCCACAACAACCGCGGCTACCTGCTGCCGACCTTCTATCAGCGACTGCGCACCTCTGACATCAAGCCTTGGCAATAACCGCCGCTGATATTTGATCCTGCAATTCGATCCAGCAATAGGAAGAATCAACCGGATTACGCTGGTGCGTCTTGGCGCGCCATCGGGTGCGATGGAGCGGCGTCCACTGCGATCCCCTCGACTGGCGAGTAGCGCGAGCCGTACATCGGGATCTTGTGGTTGACGACCGAGCGTCCGAACATCCCAGCGAGGACCTTTCTGCCAACCAAGATTACAACGAGCATGAACGCGTTTGCCACCATCATTGGGAGCATGCTGGTCCAGCCCATATGGACCATAACCGAGGTAACCACGATCATCAGCAGTCCTGCCGGGATCATCGCGCCCCAGCCGAGCATCATGACCTGGTCGTAGCGGACACGAGGGATGGTCCAACGCAGCGCGATCGCGAAGCAGACAAGCAGCATGGTCTTGCCGACAAACACACCGAACTTGAGCAGCACCGCGATGATGCCGGTCGCTTCGGTGGACAACGCGCCGACCAATGGGATGTCGTACCCACCGAGGAACAGGAGTACAAAGAATGCGCTCCCCGAAACCATGTGGAGATATTCTGTCAGCGGGAACAGCAAGAACCGCATCGACGAAAACTCGGTGTGGTATCCACCAACAAGTTCCTGCTCCGCTTCAGCATTATCGAACGGCGCTCGTCCCGCTTCAGCAAGCACACAGATGTAAAACAGAATCGCAGGCACTGGGAGCGAAAGGATCAACCACCCGTGCTCACGCTGGTGCATGATGATTTCCGTCGGCATGAACGATCCCGCGATCAGCAAACAGCACAGCAGCGCCAGCCCCATCGGAATTTCATACGAGATCATCTGCGCTGTCGCGCGAAGACCGCCGAGCATGGAGTATTTGTTGTTGGATGCCCAACCACCGATGGTGACGCCGTACGCGCCGACGGATGCAACCGCGAGGAGGTAGATAATCCCGATCGAGACTTCAACACCCGCGATCGCGACATTCTCGCCACCGATGGTTCCGATGACAGGGAGTGTCATCTCAGGCATATAGAAGTACCCACCCCAAGGGATGATGACAAAGGTAATCAACGCGGGAACAACCGAGAGCATCGGCGCGAGCGTGAAGAGCACCTTGTCCGCATTTGGTGGTGTGTAGTCTTCTTTGGTGACCGCTTTGATGCCGTCAGCGAGGAGCTGACCAAGACCAAGCATCCCGCGAAGGAATGACAAGAAAGGCAGACCAAAGTCGAACCCGGTCCGGTTTGGACCGATCCGGTCTTGGATGTAGGACGAGAGTTTCCGTTCGATCCAGATAGAGATCGCAGCACATCCCAGCATGACATGTGCACCGATCGCGAGGACGAGCATCGAGGTCAGAAACTGGGCATCAATAAGATCGGTCAGGAAGTCGTTCATGGTGCCTCTACTGTAGCATCCCAGCCCCCACCGGGTCGCACGATGGGTCGTTCTCTGGGAGCTCTTGGTACCCCATCATCGGCTCATCTTCACCATTGACTTCGACACTCGTGATACTCACCGTCCGAGCATCCTTGCGGGACATCAGCACGGAATATTCAGGACAATCGTCCCACCGATGCATGGTGTACCGGTCCTGAGACTCCGCCGTGGGATTCCCAGCGACCAACTCCTCAAACAGAGGCAATCGACCCTGAACGAACTCGTCCCCCAACCCTGAGGAAGCAATCGCGATGGGCGCAAACGGATCATCCGGATTCCGGACCACCCCAAGCTCCGTCCCATCCCACTGCACCACCAGCATCCGGACCCCAGACTCTGCAGATTCGATCGCGAATCCCGTAAAGGTTGCGTAGTACGAGAGATCCATCGCTTGGAGCGTCGAGAGCATGGTTTCAAGATCAGGTAAATCAATCAAGACCAGCGGAATCTCGCCGCGTGATTTGCTCGTGTTTGGATTGGCCTTCTCTGGTTTGTTGTAGTTGAGCACCCCAGCGGTCACCCCTTGGTCGCTCGTCACGACCCAGGTCCCGCCTGCATCGCTGTCCGTCGGATACTGGACCCTGAGTCCCGAATCGAGCGTCCTCCACGCAGGTGGGTACGCCATCCCGCGCGACCGTTGCTCGTCCCTGCTGTGGACCGCGCGGTATCCCCTATCCCCAAACTGAATCACACTGAGCGTACACATTTAAGAAGACGCCAATCCGGATTCGTAGTTGATGGTCGAGGGTGCCGTCCCGAAGCATGGGTCAAGCTCAAGATCGTGCTCACCCGCGATTGCTTTGAGGATCGCGTTGTGGTGGATTGCGTGATGGAGCGCGAAGAAGATCTCGCGTGCACGCGTCGTTCCAAGATCCGCACACTGTCCATCCCCAGAGCACATGACCTGCGCGGTCATCTCGACGGTCAGATCGTCTTCCGTCAGTTCCGCAAGCGCGCTGCGGAGGTCCGCGATTTCTTGGAGAGCCGCGTCGCGATTGCTCTCGACATCAACCCCGCGTTGACGATGGTCGTAATCGATTTTGTCGCTCGGCTGCGTCATGATCGAGGCGCGAAAGTGGTCGAGCGTATGACGGATGTGCTTGCCTGCGGTGCCTGCTTTGAAGATCCGAGAAGTCTGCGCGTACTGCTCATCGGACAGACACCCGATGTACCCAACCAACTGCTCCAGAATCGCATCGCCCGCATGGACTACATTGAACACCGACATCACCATCTCCAAAAAATAAGGAATTTCGCTTATTTCAGTATAGAAAACGCATCGTTGTGTATCAAACTGTTTGAAAAACTGATCTAAATCTGCGCTGCTTCGAGCACTTCACCCAGTATTTCTCGATGATTGGCGCATCTTGGGCACTTGTGCTGCCCCCCGAGTTTGCCTTTCTTGTCGAGCCAGCGATGAAAAGTCCCGTCAGGCAGAACCGTAATCGTTGGCTCACTCATCCCCAGTGATTCGGACCGTTTGGTGTTGTAATCAACATTCGTCGCTTTGATCGTGTCGTCAAAGACCTTCCCAAACAACGCGATTTGTTCCGCATTGGGAAGCTGTTCAAACTCCACGGCAACTTCCAAACCAGCGCGATTCGTCTGCGATGGATACACCGGCGCTGCGGTAAACTCGCCGATCGTCACGCCCGCTGCTCTGGATGCGGCGCTCACGCCGTCCTCGATGTGCTCACCGATCAGGTTCTCACCGAACGCGTTGATGAAGTGTCTGTGCCGACCCACAATGCGGAGTCGCGCTGGACCGTCCCCACCCTTGCCATCAAATCCATCAGGGATCGTATCGAACTCAACGACATCGCCGATGATGTACCGCCATAGACCTGCATTGGTGCTCATCACCACGACATACTGCGTGCCCTTCTCGACTTCCCAGCAAGAGAGCACCTCTGGATTCTCATCATCAATCTGATCGCGTGGAACGAACTCATAGAAAGTACCGTTGTCCACGAGCAAACGCATCCCAAGCTCATCGGCGCGATCCTGCATCGCGATGAACCCCTCGGACGCTGGGTACAACTCTTGCCTGCACGGGAAATCGATCTCTGAATCACCAGAAAACGCAATGCTCATCCGCTCAACAAACGGCGTGTAGTTCACACCGCCGTGCACAAACACTTCGAGGTTCGGCCAAACATCCCTCGCGCAGGTCGCTTTGATCCCACGCTCGTTGGCAAGCTCAATCACGCGATCAATCAGCACCAGCGCCCAGCTCGGCATCCCTGAAATAAACCGGATGTCCTGATCAATCGACAGCTGCGCCATCGCTTCAATCTTGTCAGGCCAATTGCTCATGAGTGCCACCTCAGGACCTGGAGAATAAATCGTCGACAACGGCCACTTAATCAACGGCGTTACCAACCCCGAAAGATCTCCCGTCGCGATCCCGTGCTCGTTGAAATCTAGATCCGTCGATCCGCCGAGGAATAAGCATCTGCCGCCCATCATGCGCTCGGGATGCACGCTGCGGTTGATCAGGTGAGCGAAGATATCCAACGAAGCGAGGTAGTTGGAACGGAACATTTCCTCGCTGACCGGGATGTATTTATCACCTGCGGTTGTCCCAGAAGTCTGCGCAAAGTGCCCAACACGACCTGGCCAAAGCACATCGGATTCCCCGCGCTCGCGCATCGCCTCGATGTGATCCTTAAACACATACCAATCATTGATCGGCAGCGCCGCGCGATACGCACGGATCATCTCTCCGTCGTCCTCGATCGAAGCGATGGATGCGAACCCGTGCTGCTTGCCGAACACTGTCTGCGCAC
>JARGNC010000050.1 GCA_029212425.1 Phycisphaerales bacterium | reverse complement strand
TTCAACACGCCGTCGTCGTTGATGTCAGCTGGGCACGCCGGAGACGCACACGCAGAAATATCAAATCGCGCAGTCCCCTTTCCACCAAGCTGGGACCCTGAAGTGAAGTCAATGTGTGTATCCGTGAAACTTGCGAGGTGCCAGTTGGTTGATCGGCCTCCAAGATCAATCGAATAGCTCTCGAATGAATCAAGCAAGTCAAGATGACTCACATCGAGTGTGTGCAGCAGAAATGGATCCTCGAATGGGTAAACATTCTCTCGCAAATACAAAATATCATCCTTCTTGCCCTGGATGATCGCTGTTGACGGAAGACTATGTGCTCTGTAAGGAGTTGCGAAAGGGGCTGCAGGATTGCTGACATCCATGATCCGAAGTGAACGAGCTCCAGTTTTAAAGTACGCATAATCACCAGAGACAATAAAGTCACTCGAAATATTCTGGTCATCATGATCCAGCATGCCAATCAACTGCGGCACAAGCGGATCTTGAAGCCCGAAGATCCGAAAATCATGCGGATCACCAAAACCAAATCTCTGTGAAACATACAGCAGGTTATTCGCGTAGACCATTTTGTGGGATTGGGTTACGCTCGGAATCGTCGTTGTAGAAACCGGAGCAAACTCGCCTGAGCTCTCAAGTGTGATCACATGAATCGCAGCAGTAAAGTTGTTCGGGTAAGAACCTTCAATAGCATAGATCTTATCCCCGACAAGAATCGGGTCGTTGATACCACCACGCTTCGCAATCCAAACACGCTCGGCAATCACCGGATTCAATGGGTCACTCACATCGACTGAATGCAGATACTGCTCCCATGGAGAAAACGCCTCAGACGAGATCGCCACCAACTGATCATCGATAACACCAATCAACCGAAGACTCGCCAAGCTAGCGGAACCACTCGCTTCAAGTTCCAAAGTCGAGACAGGCTGCAGCGTACGCAATGGGCCAGCTTCTGCGACGAGTAATGTGCCGTCATGCGATCCATAAATATACCCATCGTGCTCGATTGGGCTTCCCCAAAAAACAGGTTCATAAACTGCTTGTGTTTGCAATGATGAAGCAAAATCAGTGTATAGGAAGAACTGCCCGCTCTGATAATCCTGAAAGAGCATCAGATTCCCAAGCATGGAAACATTCGTGCTCGCAGGTCCACGATTCTCGTTGACCACTTGCTCAACATAAAGCAGACTCGGGGTCAGTGGCGTCTGCACATCCATGACAGTGATCTGCGGATAGTAAGCCATGTCCTCATCAGACAGAATCGCGACCAGGTCCCCGATCAACGCGAGACCCTCAATCGAACTAAACCCATTGTTGTGTCCATGACTAAAAGAGCCCAGTTCAACAGGCGCACTTGGATTTAGCAAATCGTACAAGCGAATCAAACCCCCATCAATGATCGCAAGTTCTGAGCCATAAAGAGATGGTAAAGTCCCAGAAACTTGAGCCGAGAGCGTGAGAGTGTTTGGGTCAGATAGATCAAAGACATAAACCGTTCCGCCGCCATTGGTTGACTTCGTGATAAGCACATCCGCGCCAATCGCAAGTCCCTTCGCCTGAATATTGCTGTTCGCGGAAGCGACCTCAACGGGATTCTGAATATCCGCAAGTGAATACGCACGGACAAATCCATTCCTGTTGGTGTACAAAGTTGAGTTGTAAATGCCAAAGCTGCTGATCAAGCCAAACGGATTTGTCACGATGGCGCCCATTACAGGATTCAATGGATCACTCAAGTCAACGAGCTGGATTGCACCTTCCGAGACTTTCACGCCAGCAACATCTCCAGCAGACGCGATTTCAAGATCAATCGCTCCCAAAAAAGGAATCTGGGAAAGAAATACAAAGTCATTCGGATCGGAAGCGTCAAAGACATCAATCCCAATCATCGGTCTGGTCATCAGCACAAGGTTGCCCGATACGCTGTACGAACCAACCCCAAAGCTCGCGTCTTCAAACATCGGTTCACATTCCTGCGACCATGCGTTGGTGGTAAGCAGTGCTGAAAGTACGAATGCCGCAATAATGTTGATGGATGCCATAGGTACAAACCTCCATAATGGATGGGAATCACTCACCCGAATAGTATCATGATTCGTGGAATTTGGTGAGACAAAAACATGAATCGATTTTCAAAATGGGTATTTTTAGCATTGAGTTATTGTAATTTCACCAGGGTGGTAGATTGTTAGTATTTGCCGTTTCATAAATTTGAATGCTCATCTGAGAAATTTGCACAACGATTCCGTACTCCAGCATCACAAACATCGCATAGAAGCTGAGTACAACTCTCGTTTCAACTTCATCAGATAAATCCAATGGAGTTCTCGGACAGTCTGTCCTTGTTCCCACTCAAGGCACGGGCGAAATCAAACCAATGCATATCCAGCAACACATCCCATCACTCACATGCCACGCCTGCGGCTACGACATGCACGACCGCAAGCAGGACGATCCGTGCCCAGAATGTGCAACCCAATTCGATCCTCGTCCGGATGCCTACACAAAACAATGGAAGCTGGTGGTCCCATTGGTGCTTTCAATCATTGGGATTCTTGTGATGCCATTCACGGCAATATTCGCTTTTATCTTCGTGATACCATCATTCCTGTTGGTCAATGCGCACAAGCGAATCTCGCATGAATACCGTACACCGCTTTGGGCCTTGAAGTCTCTAAATCAAAATCAGATGGTTATCCGAATCGCTTTCGCAGAGTTCGTAGCAATGTTGGTCATCTCCAGCTTCTGGCCAAACGCATTCAACTGGTGGTAATGGTTACAGGCGCAGGGTTTTGAAATGTCGTTCAGGTGGCATGCAGGTGCCATCCACGGCTCTTGGATGATCAGGAATCACCCAAATTATACTATAAATAACCACCCGTGCCCCCTATAATCAGCTATGACCACCATGCCAACACAAACCGATACCAACACCCTCAACTCCTACAACCCATCAACAGGCGAAATCGTCGGATCCGTCCCGATCACGCCCGTCGCGCAGATCGACAGCATCATCGCCAAAGCACACGCCGCGCTCCCAGCTTGGCAAGCACTCTCCGCACAAGAGCGTGCCGATATGCTCAAGCCCGCTGGGAAAATCCTCGAAGAACGAGCCGAAGAACTCGGCAAGCTCCTCTCCCTCGAGCAAGGCAAGCCCATCAGCGAAGGCATCGGCGAAGTCAAAGGCTGCGCCGCACGCATGGACTGGGAATCGCAGGAGGTCGCCAACGCTGTCCAACCAGAAATCCTCAAAAGCAACGGCATCGAATCCACAATCTACTACGACGGCTACGGCGTCTGCGCCACCATCACTCCCTGGAACTTCCCGATGCTCATGGCGCACTGGACCATCGTCCCCGCGCTTGTCGCAGGGAACACCGTCGTCTGCAAACCATCAGAGCAAACCCCGCTCATCGCCGACGAGTATGTCAAAATCCTCAACCAGTTCCTCCCCGAAGGCGTCCTCCAAATCATCCACGGCGAAGACGACCAAGGCAAAGCACTCGTCGCCGGCGATGTCAACATGATCGCATTCACCGGATCCAAAAACGCCGGCCAACACATCATGGCCTCCGCCGCCAAGGGACTCAAGCGACTCGTCCTCGAGCTCGGTTCCAAAGACCCGCTGGTCGTCCTCGAAGGCGCGGACCTCGACAAAGCCGCGGAGTACGGCGTCCGCAACGCGCTCCGCAACTGCGGACAAGTCTGCGTCTCCACCGAACGGATCTATGTCCAAGACTCCATCAAGGATCAGTTCGTCGACAAGCTCAAAGCACAAGTTGCTGAGTTCAAGGTCGCCGACTGTCACGAAGAGTCCGCACGCATCGGGCCAATGGTGATGCGCGAACAAAAAGAACATGTCCTCGGACAGATTAAAGACGCGATCGATAAGGGCGCGAAAGTCGTCATGGGCAACGAACCGATGGATGGCAACTTCGTCGCCCCAACACTCCTCGACAACTGCAACCACGACATGGACATCATGGTTGTTGAAACCTTCGGCCCAGTCGTCTGCGTGCAATCCGTCAGCAGCGCCGACGAAGCGGTGAAACTTGCGAACGACACCGAGTATGGACTCGGTGCTGTGGTCTTCGGCGAAGAACAACTCGCCCGCAAGGTGGGGCGTCAACTTACCGCGGGCATGATCGGTGTCAACAAAGCAATCGGCGGCGCATCGGGAACCCCATGGGTCGGCGCTCGACACTCCGGATTCTCGTACCACTCCGGACCGATGGGCCACCGCCAGTTCTGCCAGGTCCGCGTGATCAGCACCAACGACGAGTAATCAAATCGGGTATGCTCCGCTATGCCCGCTGTGATTTCTGGAACATCCAACCGAAACCTACGCGCCAAGTCCTCGATTGAACGATTGGGGACGGTGTTGGTATCGGAGAACCCAAATCTAAATGGGTGCGATGCAATTCGACTCTACTTTGAGTTGCGAGTGGTACTCCAGCGGGTATTCGTACTCGAAAATGTGGGTTTGCTTGATGCGATCATGTGCGAGGAAGATCCTTTTGGATTTGTTCTGAGTATGGATCTGGAGTTGCAATTGGTCCCCGTGGAACAATTGAACGGAGGTCGGATTTGGTCGTCGGAATGGGTGGGTCTTGTGCGGCGAGAGATTGGTTTGGCCGGCAGGAATATATTCGCGGAGTTTGTTGCTGAGTGCCGTGGTCTTGCGCCGGAGATGGGGGCGGTGGATGAATGGTTGATGGGGTGGACTCCATCAATTGTGGGTGGGGAGTTTGTGCTCAGTTCGGAGGACGGATCGGATCGACAGTCGGCGGGGGTGTTCTACACACCTGCTTCACTTGTTTCGTATGTCCTTGATCGTGCGCTTGATCCAGTACTCGATGGGTGTGGGGGTGACGTCGAGCGACTGCTGCGGGTGCGGGTCTGCGATCCGGCGTGTGGGTGCGGGTATTTCTTGATTGAAGCGGCGAAGCGGATCGTTGATCGGATTGTGCAACATGGTGGTGGTGATCGTCGGAGTATGGTGGCTCGATCGTGCATCTTTGGTGGTGATGTGAATCCGTTGACGGCGGAGATTTGTCGATGGATGGTGTGGCTTGAAGTTGGGGATCGATCGGAATCGATTGAATCGTTACGATCCGGTATTGTTCATGCGGATGGGTTGTCTGATCGAGAATCACTCTCTGGCGGGTTTGATGTTGTGGTGGGGAATCCGCCGTTTTTGAATCAGCTTGGTTCAGGGACGGTTCGGTCGGGGGAGCGGGTGGCGCAACTGCGAGAGCAGGGGCTGGTCGGGGCGGCGACATATACGGATGAGGCGTCGGCGTTCTTCGTGCTTGGATTGCAGCTTGCGAAAGAGGGTGGTCGAGTGTGCATGGTTCAGCCTCAGTCGGTGATCGCGACGCGGGGCGGGGCGCATGCTCGGGAGCGGGCGGCGGAGATGGGGTGGATGGAATCCTTGTGGGTGTCCAATGAGCATGTGTTTGGCGATGCGAGTGTGTATACCTGTGCGCCTTGTGTTGTGGTGGGTGGCGCGGGTGATCGGGTTGAGCGGTATTCTGGTGGAACGTTTGTTGAGCATCCGGATTTGGCTATCAGCGTTGATGAAATGAGATCGCTGGAGACATGGTCTTCGATCGCGGCGGTGACGATGGGGATCCCGGAGGTTGGGTTTGAATCCGATGGGGTCGTCGGGGACGTCGCTCGCGCGACGGCGGACTTTCGGGATGAGTATTACGGGCTTGCGGGGAACATTGTTGATGATGCTGAGGGACGCGGTGGGATCAAGCTGTTGACGACGGGGCTGGTGGATCTGGCGCGGTGCTGGTGGGGGGAGAAGTCGACGCGGATTCTGAAGCAGCGATGGGAATCGCCTCGCGTGGACGAGGGGAAGCTGCACGGCGATGCTCGGCTTGCGCGATGGGTAGAGTCGCGCGGGGTGGAGAAGGTGGTGGTGGCGACACAGACGAAAGTTGTTGAGGCGTTTGTCGATCCGCTGGGGGAGTTCGCGGCGGTGACTCCGATGATTTCGGTGATGAGTACCGACAACTTTGATGTCTGGAAGTTGGGTGCGGCGATTGGATCTCCGGTGTGCAGCATGTTTGCGATGCGGATGTTTGGCGGGGCGGCGATGCATGCCGATGCGCTCAAGTTGAGCGCGAGGCAGGTGATGGAGCTGCCAATGCCAATTAATGAGCGGGTTTGGAGTGAGGGGGCGTCGGTGTTTGAGCGGTTGCATGACGCGAAGAGCGACGAGGCGTATGCGGATGGGCTTCGTTGCTTTGGTGTGAAGATGTGCGACGCCTACCAGGTCAGGGGTCACGATCAAGAGGTGTTGATGGGGTGGTGGTTGGGACGGCTGGGGCTGTTGTAAATTGCTTTAAGTCTTGGAAGTCAGTTCGAGGAGTGCTTTGTGGACTCCTGGGGTTGCGGCGATGATGGAGTTGGTGTGTACGGTGTCTTTGCCGTTGAGGTCGGTGGAGATGCCTCCGGCTTCGTGGATGATGGGGGGGACGGAGGCGATGTCCCAGAGGGAGACATTGGGTTCGATCACGGCGTCCACTCGTCCGGTGGCGAGGAGGACGAAGCCGTAGCAGTCAGGGAATCCGCGTGTGTGCTTTGATTCCTGATCAATCTGGTCGTAGAGGGCGCGGAGTTCTGGGGTGTTGAAGTAGGTGAGTGCGGTGGTGTTGACGAGGGCGTCGTCGAGTTGATCGACTTGGCTGACTCTTGCGGGTTTGGGGTCGTCCTCGCAGACTTTGTGGAAGCATCCGAGTCCGTTTGCGGCGTAGACGATTTCGTCGATGCATGGCATCGCGATGGCGCCGAGGACGGGGACTCCGTTGTAGAGGCATGCGAGCATGGTTCCGAAGAGGGGGATGCCTTGGACGAAGGAGATGGTGCCGTCGATTGGGTCGATGACCCATTGGTAGCTGTTGCTGCCGTCTTTGTCGGGGAACTCTTCTCCGAGGATTCCGTCGTCGGGGAAGTCGTTTGCGATGCGGTTGCGAAGTTCTGTTTCGATAGATTGGTCGGCGATGGTGACGGGGGTGCCATCGGATTTGTGGTCGGGTTGGAAGGTGTCTTTCCCGAACCAGTTGAGCGCGAGCTTGGCGCACGGCATGGTGTTGGCAGCGGCGAAGGCGAGACGCTCTTGGAGTTCTTCGGTAGGTGGTGTTGTAGGTAGTTCGGTCATGCTGGTTGTGCTTTCAGGGCGTGTGTGAGTGCTTGGTCGAGCAGGTCGATGTGTGCTTTGGTGTGCGATGCGTTGATCGAGAGGCGGAAGTAGGTGGGGGCTGGGCCGTTGGGGTATTGCATGAGCGGGAGAATGATGTGTTCGTCTAGGAGTGCGTGCTCGATGCGGAGCATGTCTGATTCCTCTCCGAGCGTGAAGGCGAAGATGGGGGTTGGGTGGTTGTGTGTTTGGATGCCGTGGGAACGGAGCATGGCGCGGGTGTTGTTGATGTTGTCGAGGAGCTGCGCGTGGATGCTTGGCTGGGTTTGGAGGAGGCTGAGTGCGGTGCTCGCGGCGGCGGCGAGTGCGGGGGATGCGGGGGTGGTGCAGATGTATGCGGTGGAGTGGTCGCGTGAGGCGGCGACGAGGTTTGGAGATCCGAGGACGACACCACCTGCGGAGCCGAGCCCTTTGACAAGGGTGGTGGTCATCATGAGGTTGGGGTGGGTGAGGTTGAAGTGGTTGGCGGTGCCTCGTCCTTGGTTTCCGAGGACGGTGAAGCCGTGGCAGTCGTCGATGAGGAGGATGTGGTGGCTGATGTTGCTGAGGAGTTCTTGGAGGGGGGCGAGGTCGCCGTCGGTGGTGAAGACGGCGTCAGTGAGGACCACGGCGGGGGTGTCGAGGGTTGCGAGAATCTGGTGGGCGTGGGTTGGGTTGAGATGGTCGTAGGTGTGGATGGTCATTTGCGCGAGGTTCGCGGCGTCCTTGAGCGATGCGTGGGCGCGGGCGTCGATGACGGCGTGGTTGATGCCGATGGCGGCAAGGCCTTGGAGGGCGGCGAGGTTGGCGGTATATCCATCGGGGACGAGGAGGGCGTCGTCGAATCCGGTGAAGTTTGCGAGCGTGGTTTCGAGGTCGGAGTGGGGTTGGGCATTCCCGGTGGTTTGGCGCGAGGCGGAGGTGGAGAGTCCGAAGGTGGTGAGGGCGGCTTGGGCGGCGGCGATGACCTCAGGGTTGTGAGCGAGTCCGAGGTAGTTGCATCCTCCGAAGGTAAGGAATGGATGACCATCTCGGGTGACATGGGTGGCGCTGGCTGATTCGGTGGGTGTGTTTGGCATATCTTTTGGAATTATCGTCAGGTTGGGCGTGGTGGGATTTGAGGTTGGGGGGGGAGTTCGCATAGGATGTGGACACTGATCAACGCTCGGCTGATGCCGGGTTTGGACCATGGAGGATTTTGTATGCTGATTTCTAGGAAAGTCGTGGCGTTGGGTTTGGCAGCGATGTGTGCTCTTGGTGCTGGATCGGCTGTAGCGGCTGAAAAAGAAGATCTGAAGGTCATGCAGCTTCCGATCCGTACTGATGGTCCAAAGAGTTTGGATCCGGTTGAGGGATCGACGACCTACGACAACATGGCGTGTGCTCAGTTCTATGAGACACTGCTGACGAATCAGTATGCGAGTCCGATGGAAATGGAGCCTTTGCTGCTCTCGGAGATGCCTACAAGTGAGGATGGTGGGACGACTTGGCACTTTACACTCAAAGAGGGCGTGTATTTTCATGACAACAAGTGCTTCCCCGGTGGGAAGGGGCGCGCGATTACTCCTGAAGATGTGTTTTATTCGTTGAAGCGATTGGCTGACGATGAACACAAACTTGAGAACTGGTGGTTGCTGGACGGGACGATTCTTGGGTTCAATGAATACAAGGATGCGCAGAATGCTGCGGATGAGTTCGATTACGATGCGCCGGTCGATGGATTCCGGAAAATCAACGATCGTGAGTTTGAGATTGTGCTGACCAAGCCGGTCTATCGGTTCTTGTATGTGCTGTGGATGTTCCAGACTTCGGTTGTGCCTCATGAAGCGGTTGAGATGTATGGGAAGGATTTTTCGCGGAATCCTGTTGGGACGGGGCCGTTTATCTTGGACACTTGGGTTCCGAAGCAGTCGTTGACCGCGAATCGGAATCCGAACTATCACGAGGTGCTCTATCCTGATCGTGATCAGTGGTCGCGTGAGGATAAGCGTGCTCGTTTGCATCGCGCTGCGGGCAAGCAGGTGCCGTTCGTGGACCGGGTTGAGTTCACGATGTTTATTGAGGATCAGCCGATGTGGCTGGAGTTCAATGCTGGGAACCTTGGATACACGCAGGTTCCTGAGGACTACTTCCAGGAGGCGTTTGATCGTTCTTCCAAGGAGTTGAAGGAAGAGTTCCTTCGCAAGGGGATGCGTCCTCACTCGAACAAGCTGTTGGACTTCACTTTCCGTGGATTCAACATGGAGGACGAGTTGGTCGGCGGGTATACGGAGGAGAAGCGTGCGCTTCGTCGTGCGATCTCGTATGCGATTGATCTGGATGAGATTAATGAGACTTTCTACAGCGGGCGACGGATTGTGTATGACGGGCCGATCCCTCCGGGTCTCGATGGTCACCCTGAGGGGGGGCGTTCGGATGCGGCGGCACGCGGGCGGAACATTGCGAAGGCACGCGAGATGCTTGCGGCTGCGGGATACCCAGACGGCAAGGGGCTGCCTGCGATTCGGTTCTATACCAGTCAGAATGCGCTCAATAACGCGGTCAGTGAGATGGTCAAGCGTCAGCTTGCTGAGGTGAATATCAAGTTTGATCCAGTGTTTTTGGATTTCTCGACGCTGATTGAATCAATTAACAAGAAGAAGGCGCCGTTCTTTGGGTTTGCTTGGTCGAGTGATTATCCGGATGGCGAGAACAATCTTGCGCTGTTCTATGGGCCGAACGAGTCGCCTGGATCGAATCACTACAACTACAAGCGTGCTGATTACGATGCGTTGTATGAGAAGGTGCTCACGATGGGGCCAAGCGATGAGCGGACAGCGATTTACGCGCAGATGCGGGACATGATTCTCGATGATTGTGCGTATGTTGGTGGTATGGCTCGCGAGCGGTTCTATCTGATGAGTCCGTGGTTGCTCAACTGTAAACCAACCGAGCGGTACTACGGATGGTTCAAGTATCTGGATGTGGACGACTCCAAGCGGGAGTAAGGGCCGTATGATGGGCTCTTGGGTCTTGATTCATCGTTGGATCGGGGTCTGTGATTGATTCTTGGAGTGTGGACCTGTGTGGACCTATATCGTCCGGCGAACGCTGTACAACATCCCGGTGTTTCTTGCGATTGTGTTTGTGCTGATGCTTGCGTTGCGGGTGAACGATCCTGTTTCGGCGCAGCTTGGTAAGAATGCTGGGCCTGAACAGATCCGGTTGCTGACTGAAGAAATGGGGCTGGATGAGCCTTTCATTGTTCAGTATGGTGTGTTTTTGAAGAAGTTGGTGACGCTCGATTTTTCGGAACGGAGCTGGGATCAGGGATTCCCGGTTTCTGAGATGATTTTCAATGCGGTGCCTCCATCAATGGCGATCACAATTCCGACGCTCGCGATTACCGCGACGATCGCGATTTGTGTTGGGTTGGTTTCTGCGTTCAATCGTGGGAAAGCGGTTGATCGTTCGCTGATGTTCATCGCGGTGATTGGGATGAGTATCTCGGTGTTGGTGTACATCATTTTGGGACAGTACTTTGGTGCGTATGTCCCGAGTGAATCGATTGATGGTTGGCCTTTTGAAGTTGCGGTTGATGCTTCGGCGGGGGAGAGTCAGTGGTTCTTCTTCAGTCCTTCGCACTGGGTGAGTTTTTGTATGCTCCCTGTGTTGATCAACTGTGTTGTGGCGCTTGGGTATGACACGCGGTTCTATCGCGCGGTCATGGTGGAGGAATCGGCGAAGGATTACATCCGGACGGCGAAGGCGAAGGGGGCGAGCACTCGTCGTGTGATGTTCGTGCACATGCTCAAGAATGCGATGATCCCGATTATTACGCGGATCATGATCTCGCTTCCTTTTGTGATTACGGGTTCGATTCTGATTGAGGTGTTCTTCGGGATTCCTGGGATGGGTCGGACGCTGATCAACGCGATCAACTCTAAGGACTTCCCGGTGATTCAGACCTTTACGGCGTTGTTTGCTGCGTTGTTTATTGCTTCCAATATTCTGACAGATGTGCTGTATGCACTTGTTGATCCACGGGTGAGGTTGTCATGAGCAAGATCCGTGATCGATTGAAAGAATCTCCAGCGATGCGGAAGCTGATGGGGAACCGGGGCGCGATGGTTGCTTCGGGGATCATCTCGTTGTACATGCTGTTGTTTGTTTGGATACTCACGATGCAGTTGGTGGCGTGGGTTGGGAAGACGACAGAGACATTTGATCTGCGACAGCGTCCGATTATGGGGGCGCTGCTTCCGGAGCGTACGCTTGAACGCGTTGGTGCGAGCAATGAGCTTGGGTTTGGTATCCACGCGGAACCGAGCAAGCGGATGGAGCAGGTTGGGTTCTATTTTGAGCATATTTCCAAGATGTTCGATGAACTTGATCAAGCAGGGAGTGGGACGGTTGAAGGACGGTCAGAAGAAGCGATCCGGAAATCGGTCGCGCTTGCTGAGCGGAAGATTGCAGACTTGCCGATTGATGAGTTGCGTGCTCGGTACGATGAAGCTGAGGGAGTGTTTGAACGGCAGGGGCGGATGCGATTGCTGCGTGATAAGCTTCCGCAAATCGGTATCGGGATCGAGAAGTTGACGGCTTTTCGAGCGGCGTACGAGGCGACTGAGGTAGACAGCGAGGCATGGGAGATTGCTGGCGAAGAGGTCGCGCTGACACTTGATGAGATTTTGGTGTTGATCGAGGATTACTCGGCGCAGGCTCCAGAGGGTGATCCGGTTGCGGCGGTTGATGTTCAACCGCTGCAGGAATCGATGGATGCGGCTTTTGATTTGTCTCCAATGGATCCGATTTATGATGAGCAGTTGGTCGAGCGGCTTGCGGCTGCAGTGGTTGATGCTGGTCCGGGGATCGATGCGGCTGTGTACAAGTCCCTCGATGATTTGGAGCCAATCCTCACAGACATGTATCCGGTCCCAGAGGGGCTTGGTGGATTGGTGTACAAGTTCCGGATGATGCTCGGGACGGATCAGCAGGGGCGTTCGATCATGCTGCGTGCGCTGTATTCTGCGAAGGTCGCAATCCAGGTGGGGGTTGTGGTTTCGTTTGTCGCGGTGCTGTTCGGATCGTTGATCGGAGCGGCGGCGGGGTACTTCGGTGGAATTACGGATCATGCTGTCATCTGGTTGTACTCGACATTTTCGTCGATTCCGTATCTGGTGTTGCTTGTTGTGCTCGCGTTTATGTTTACGGGGTCGATGTTTGAGGGGACCTTGATCCCGTTGTATGTCGCGTTCTCGTTGACATACTGGATTGGGCCTTGTCGTGTGACGCGTGGAGAAACGCTCAAGCTTCGGTCGCTGGACTATGTGCAGGCGGCGCAGGCGCTGGGGGCGAGCAAGTGGCGGATTCTGACTCGTCACATCATCCCGAATACTTCGCACCTGATGTTCATCAACATGTCGCTGCTGTTTATTGGCGCGATCAAGGGTGAGGTTGTGCTGACCTTCCTGGGTCTTGGACTCAAGAACGGTGCGAGCTGGGGGATCATGATCTCGCAGAGCAAACCTGAAGTGGTGGCAGGGTTCTTCTGGCAGATCGGCGCAGCGACATTCTTTATGTTCGTGCTGGTGCTGGCGTTTAATGTGCTGACGGATGCGCTGCAGGATGCGTTTGATCCGAAGCATGTTGGTTGAGAAGCAAAGACTGGGTTGAAAAAAGGCCGCACCCCTTTGGTATTCCCAAAGGGGTGCGTTTGCGGCTAGATGCAGCTGGTAAGCCGAGTTTTGTCCGCTTCGTAGTTTCCGATCATCCTTATGACGGGGGCTCGATCGGACTTGCGGAGCTGGGCGACTATTTCTCTGCTCGTGCTGTTGCCAACACGATGAGGAGCTGATGCTCCCAGCACCCTACCCGATTCTTCAGTCCCCGAACAAGGGATACGCGTGAGCGAGAGAATCTGCTTGGGCTTGCACGCGACGGGGTTTACCTTGCCTCGGCTGTCACCAGTCGAGCGGTGCGCTCTTACCGCACCCTTTCACCCTTCCCTGTGCTTAGCGAACTAAGCCATCGGGGGTTTGCTTTCTGTGGCACTTTCCCTCGTTCCCAGCCGCCAGAGATTTCCTTTCGAAAGTCAATGGTGTTGGAACGGGTGGGTGTTACCCACCGTCGTGTTCTGTCGTGCTCGGACTTTCCTCCCATGGATGTTGACCATTCATGAGCAGCCGCCTTGCTGCATCGTGTGATTATACGGCTGATTGGTGTGCAGGGTGCTAGTTTTTATGTATCATGGGGTTATGAGTACAAATCGGGCTTCTACGAGTGCGATGGTGTGGGCGGTTCCTGAGCAGGTTGAGATGCTTGCAGGTGTGCTGTCGGCGGGGGGGATCGAGGTTCTTGGTGCTGGATCGCCGATCGCGGCGCAGTCTGGGGCGGTGGCGCAGGGATTTGGGTGCAGTGTGCAGGATGATCTGAGGCACATGCTCAGTTCGGAGAGTCCGGACTTGGTGCTGCTTGCGTCGCCTGGCGGGTTTGGGACTTCGGATCTGGAGGGGGATTTGGGGGCGCTCCAGCATGCGCACAGCAGGGATGTTGCGGTGGCGACGATGGAGCCAATCCCTGGAGAGGCGACGGTGATCTCTGGTACGGGATGGACGGATGCGATCCATACCGGCGCGTTCGGGGAGTTTGTGCGAGTGGTGCCGATGGTTCGGAGGGGGCGGCTGATTGATGAGCTGATGGCGACGCTGGAGACCTTTGGGGTGATCAGGTCGATGTCGGTTTCGTTGTGCGCACCGAAAGCGTTTGGATCGCTTGGGGCGCGTGTTTTTGAGGCGATGGATCTGGTGCGGACGCTGGTGGGGGTGCCTGAGATAATTGATGCATCGTATCAGGGTGGGGCGAGCGCGAGTGTGAATGGTTTGCATCAGCTTCCGGGGCAGTCGCTGCGTGGATTGCATGGGATCATGGCGGCGCACCTGCGGATGACCGATGGACGCGGGGTGCTGGTGCAGGTGTCGGATCAGGTTGGGCGGTCGGGGTTGATGATGACGCTGCTCGGCGATGAGGGGGAGATCCGTGTGCGGGACGGTGGGTTCGTTCGGCTGGATCAATCGGGGGATGAGATTGATTCGTATTCGATGGAGATGCAAGCGGGGGTTGATCCGTCTTCGATGCGATTGACGGAGCAGTTGATTCAGTTGTGTTCTGGTGTGGGACCTGTGCGATCTCCTGTGGATCATGCGTCTGTGCTTGCGATGGGGCATACGGCTTTGCTGAGCGCGCGGACGGGGCAGGGTGAGACTCCCGAGACGATCCGTCGTTTGTTGATGGAGGTATAACAAAGGCCGGATCGGTGATGATCCGGCCTTTGTAATTTTGGTTGGTTGG
>JARGNC010000049.1 GCA_029212425.1 Phycisphaerales bacterium | reverse complement strand
CCCCACCCCCCACCAACATAGATGCACGATTGACCCCCGCCGAGGATCAACTCGCTCTGCTCAAAGCGACCGGCGCGTACTACCGCGCCACCACCAGCGTCCCGACATCCGAGGACACCGAATCCATCGACAGCGCGATCATCCGCATCAACGCGATGCTCGCAAAGTCCGATCCTGATGATCCACGCACCGCGTTGCTCATTGCAGAAACGCTGCTGCTCACAAGCGACACTTCTTCAACCCAGACCAACGAACTCCAGCAAACCCTCCAAGACGCGGTCTTTGTTTCCCCTGACCTCGACGCACGACGAAGAATCGTCCTCGCACAACTCGCGAAATCACCTGCGGACCTGCTCGCGCTGCTCGAAGAACAATCCCAGCTCAACTACGCCCCGATCACCGCTGCCCATGCGATCCTCGCATTGACGAAACTCCAGCCCACCGAGCCAAACTCCGATCTCGCGAACCAGCCACCGTTCACCACCGATGCCGCGTGGGCGCTGATGCTCGCACAAACCCGCTCACTCGCGCTGCTGAATCAATCTGAGACAACCCCGCTCGCTCCTCTCCTCGAACTGCGGAGCGCCGTCCCGGGACTCTCGCCGCAGATTGACGCGTCGATCGTGCAACTCGTCGAACACACAAACACGGATGTCTCAACACTTTCCACGCTCCCGCGATTCATTGTTGCCCGCGCTCGAATCAGCAAGGGAAGCACAGACGACCGCATGGACGCGATCAACATCCTCCTCGGAATCGCACGCGACACGGACGAACATCTCGCAGAAGAATCACTCTGGCTCGCGTGCTTGGGTTCTCGCGCGCTCAACACGCGCGACTCCGCGAAGACCCTTGTCAGCGCCTCATCCATGCTCGCAAACCGATTCCCAGACCACCCCGGCGCGCCTGATGCGCTCGCAGGCGCGATCGATACCGCGAGCCAATCGCGTTCTCCCGAACTCCAAGCCGCGTTGACCCCGCTGCTGAGACAAGCGGTTTCGCAGTATCCAACACGGATTGAGATTGATCTCTGGAAACTCCAGCTGATCAACCTCACTACTGGGCGAGAGCAACACAAACTGATTCAATCGCTGACGCCCGCGACGCGCGAATCCGATCTCGGCGCGGAAATCCTCCACGCAAACGCGCTCGCGACGACCACGGACAACCCGCTCCTCCACGCGATCAACACCGCTCGCATCCTCGATGCACTCCGTTCCCCGCTCGCAAACCACTGGCACCGCGCCGCCGCGGAGCTTGAAGTGGACACCGATCCCGTCTCCGCGACGATCCGTCTCTCCCGGCTTGTGCAAAAAAATCCGACCACCGACGATCTGGATCTCGAACTCCTCTACGCACAATCACTCCTCAACGCGGACCAACCAGACCAAGCACTCCCGCGCCTCGCGTCGCTCGTTGAACTCCTCGATCAACACAACCCCGCACAACGAAAACACTTCTGGCACTGCTGGACGCTCATCCTCGAAACCACACTCGCGCACGGCAACAACGCAGACCTCGACAACGCACGCGCCCACCTCACGCGCCTCAAACTCATCGATCCAAAACTCGGTCCAGAACCCTTCGCAACCCGACTCACAATCGTGCAAAACACGCTACACTCAGAACCGTGAGCACCCAATCTTTCATCGAAGCCGTACCCACCATGACCACCCCACCACAAGAACTCCCCGACTCGCTCAAAACAGCGCTCAGGGGCAAGTTCCTCGTCTTCGACGGCCCCGACGGCTCAGGAAAGTCCACACAGCTCGTGATGTTCCTCAAAGCCGTGCGTGACGCAGGAATAGAAGTCACCGAAGTCCGTGAACCGGGTGGCACAGAAGTCGGCGAGAAAATCCGCGACGCCCTCCTCGACCACCTCGACCGCGAGACCATGTCCCTCCGCTGCGAGATGCTCCTGTACATGGCGTCCCGCGCCCAGCTCTGCGAGCAGCTCATCGCGCCGTCGCTCAAAAAGGGGCACCTGGTGGTCGCGGACCGTTTCGTGTCCTCGACCTACGCGTACCAGGGAACCGCTGGAGGCATCCCGATCGCGGAGATCGACGCCGCCGCCAAGATCGCGATGCAAGGCACCGAGCCCGACGCAACGCTGATCTTCGATGTGGACCAGGACACCGCCGCGAGCCGACTCAATCCGCTTCTTGATCGCATGGAAGCGAAAGGCGCCGCGTTCCACGCGAAGGTCCGTCAGGGATACCAGGACCTGATCAAATCTGACCCGACATCAACCCGCTACCTCCGCGTAGACGCCAAAGGCACCCCAGATCAAGTTTTTGGGAACATCCTCGATGTCTTGACAGACCGGTTTGTCGAGAACCGATAAACAACAATCGCTGCGAATCCCATTGAAATCACTGCAATCACTGCAATCGATCCGTGATCGGTGCGTAGAGCATTTCATGAAGAATCAACTGTGTGGAATCGGTATCGCTTTGGTTGTCTCATCCCCGCTTTCCATCGCGGGAGTGATCGAGAAACCGATGGGGTTGTATTGCAGTTGTCCCCCAACCAACGGGATGGGCTCGGGGTCCGTTGTCCCAGCGGTCGCTGAACTCGATCATGTCGATGGCGTGCTCGTCCGCGTCGCGTGGGAAGACATCGAGACCAGCCCCGGCGTATCCGACTGGTCGCTCATCGACGGACAAATCCAAGCGGCCCAATCGTATGGGATCAAGATTTCACTCGCCGTCATCAACGGACTCGTCGCACCGGATTGGCTCCCCGCGATTGGCACGCAGATGTTCGACTACACCTTTCATAAATCGCAAGAAAGCATCCCTGTGCCTTGGGATGCGACCTTCCAAAGCAGATGGACACAGTTCATCGCAGATTTTGGAGCAAGGTACGCAAACGAGGACACCATCTCACTTGTGTATGTCACCAACTCAAGCTCGAACGGCTTCGAGATGCAACTCCCGCGCTCGCCCACCGACACAATCAACTGGATGAACATCGGATATACCGATGCGCTCTACGCAGACTCTTGGAAGGTCGCGATGGATGCGTTCGCTCAAGCGTTCCCGAATCACGCACTGGCGCACGAGGTTCATCCCGTGCTTGGGAGCGATGCCGTCGCAATCGATGTTTACAACCACGCCCGCGCGACCCATGGCGACCGCATGGGTGTCCTAGCCGCATGGTGGATGGTCCACAACGCGATCGATGTGTATCCCGGAATGTTCGAAATTCTGCAAGACGCATCGCAGCAGAGCCACTCCGAGGTCCAGGTCGCAAACAGCTACACCAACACCCCCGAACGCTTCAGCGATGAGGGATACCAAGGCGAGATCGACCTCGCGATCGATTCAGGTGTCCGCTACATGGAAGTCTGGAACAGCGACCTGCTCAACACCTCATTGACCCCGCTCATGATCGAGACAGCCGCTCGCCTCAACACCCCATTCTGCGGCGATGCGGACCTCACAGAAGACGGCTCGCTCAACTTCCTCGATGTCTCCGCATACCTCGTCGCGTACGGCAAGCAGGACCTCGCAGCCGATTTCACGAACGACGGCTCCTTCAACTTCCTCGATGTATCCGCGTTCCTTGCCGCATTTGGCGCGGGATGCCCCTGATCTGACCTTACAACGCAAGCAAATCCAAGAACCAATCCCTACGCTTGGTCAATGCCTGCATACCTCTACATCCCCATCGCGTTCCTCATGGGATCGATCCCGTTCGGATTCCTCATCGCTCGCGCCAGAGGCATCGACCTCCGCAAGCACGGCTCAGGGAACATCGGCGCCACCAACCTCGGTCGAGTCCTCGGCAGACGCTACTTCTTCATCTGCTTCTTCCTCGACATGAGCAAGGGACTCACTCCATCACTCCTCGCAGGCGCGGCGCTGGGGACACTCGGACGCATGGACATCCAACCAACCGATGCGTGGATCTGGCTCGCGGTCATGTTCGCCTCCCCGCTCGGACACATCTTCTGCCCCTGGCTCGGATTCAAAGGCGGTAAAGGCGTCGCGACCGCGATGGGCGCGATGATCGGGGTCATGCCCGCGATGACCATCCCCGCCGCGGGCGCGTTCGTCGTCTACATGGTCGTCCTGATGCTCTGGCGCATGGTTGGTCCCGCGTCATCCGTCGCAGCCGCGACGCTCCCGCTCTGGACCTGGTACGCGTTCCGTCAATACGAGACATTCCAGGAGCGACGGATCGGGTCACAATCCCAGTTCGCGGATGTCCCATCCGATGATCTCAAAGCGATGGTGCCCAACTTTGGAACACCATTCTTGATCGTCGCGCTGGCGCTCGCGATTATCGTGATCTACAAGCACCGCGCGAATCTGCAACGCGCCATCGCGGGAACCGAGCCCAAAATAGGTGAATCCCGAAAGACACCGTCCAGCGAGTCCGCAGAATAAGGCGAATCCCCTACAAGATTCGCCGCTTCCATTGCTACACCAGTTCAACTCGGACGCCCCGGAGTGCCGATAACACGGTTCATGGGATCATCTGTCTTGACTCATCGGCGTAAACCGACTCCGAGAATCGGATTGCCCTTCATTTACAGGAACCATGGGTCGATTTATTTTGCAGACTCTGATGGACTCAACCCTGTACGAGGAGGCCTGCTATGCCGAATCTGAGACTCTGCCGAGAAACAGACACTATTGAAGATCCCCCTGCCCCGCTCCCGTTCAACAGCGTGCCCTCATGGCGCGATGCTGGGACACCAAAGAAGGAGGACGCAATGGATTCCATTGAATACGCCCAAAACGCTCTTGCTCTTGCAGAATCAAAGCTCGAAGAACTCTCGAATCTTGTCGACGAAGAGATCGAAGAAAGCTACAGCTTCGCACGCTTCACTGCGCCAAGCGACGACGACGGCCCATACGCCGCGTAATCAACCCGCGCTTTTAACCAAGTGCTGACAACCAAGTCCCACCACTGAACGCCCGCGGCAAGGATGCAGCGAGCGTTTTTCTTCTTGCACTCACCGCGCCCGCATCACCACCAGCGTCTCATCGTCCGCTTGCTTCTGCAGCCCTCGGAACTGACGGAGGTGCCAGAAGATCCGCTCCGTGATCCACTCCGCGTCCGCTTCGGGGCTTTCTTCGAGCGAGTCGAGCATCGCTTTGATCAAGCGTGGTCGACCGAACCGCTCGCCGTCGAAATCCACCGCGTCCATCATGCCATCGGTGTACGCGATCACGACTTGACCGGGAGAGAGCACCATCCGCTCCATCACATATTCTTCGTTGTCCTGCACGCCCGCGACGAGTCCTTCGCCTTTGAGCATCTCGTATGACCATTTTCCATCGTCGCTTTGCGTCAGCAGCACCGCTGGTTCGTGACCCGCGGTGACCCACGAGAGTTCGTTGGTCTCGGGATCAAACAACCCATACCAGATCGTTGCAAACTCCGCGACGGTTGTGTCGCGATGGATCGCTTCGTTGGTGCGTTCCATCACCTTGGACAGATCATCGCTCAGTTCCGCGTACGCGCGGAGCGTCGCACGGACGGCACTCATCAGCAATCCAGCAACGATCCCCTTCCCGACCACATCACCAAGCATGATCCCGATCTTGTCGCGGACCTCGAAGACATCGTAGAAATCACCCGCGATCTGGAAACTGGGACGGAAGCGCGCCGCGATGTCCAGGTTCTCGACTGTTGGAAGCCGATCGGGCATCATCCGTTTCTGGACCGTCGCTGCGATCTTGAGCGAACGCTGCGTGCGCCGCTCGCGCGCTTTCATCTTGATCAGCCGCGCCTGTTCAACGGCCATCGCTGCGGATTGACCGATCGAACGAATCAATCGTGATTCCGCGCCGGTAAACACCCGCTCGGTCCGCGAATACAACCTGATCACCCCAATCGGACGACCATCAAACACCATCCCGGCACCAATAAACGATTTCAACCCCTCACGGATTACCTGATCGCTCGCAAGAATGCGCTCATCGGAATGCAGGTCCTGGATCATGATCACCTTGCCATCGAGCGAAGCACGATCGATCTCGCGTCCCTCCGACAATGGCAGCGGCGATGACAACCACTCTTTGCTCAAACCCACCGAAGCGCTGCGCTCAAGCTCGTCTTCCATGTCCGTCCTGCTCAACCCCTCCGAATCCTCAGGGAGCAGCATGATCGCGCCTGCATCGAGGTTCAGCGCATCGAGCGCAGAATCAAGCGCGAGTTCCAGTGTTTCATTGACGCGCCCCCCCGCAACCAATAGCGCGTTAAGACGATACAGCACCTCGATCTCTTTGACGCGCACACGAAGCTCCGAGAGGTCGGTGCACATCTCCTTTGCCATCGTCGAGATCAACTCGCCGAGCTGATGAATAAGCACATTGGTTTCTACACCGATCCCCGCATCCTCGCCTCGTTCACTCCCGATGACCACAGACCCGATCACGGTGCCGTTGTCGCCGCCAATCCGTACAGGGAAGACTGTCGCGCTGCTGTCGATTGGTTCGATTCGTCCACCAAAGAACTCCGCGCTCTGATCCGGGTCAAGCACGATCCCACGCTCGTCGCGCAGCTCGATCCGCACCCCAGTGAGTTCGCTGAGCGTCGCGCACAGTCTTGCTACCGAACCATCCGTCCAGTAATCCCTGAGTGACCCGCCGCTTGCTCCGGTACCTGTTGCTCCGGATACACCGAAGTGTGGACTCATGGTTGTTGCTCGCTCGTGCGTTTGTTTGCGCCGCTCTGGGATGACCCAGAGTCCTCTCCATCCATCACTGCAGTCCAGACCGTGTCGAGCAGGTGAATCAATCGTCTATCGTCGTCGGTCCCGAGCCGGCGGACAACGGAGAACCCGTCATTCATCTGCTGCTGATCATCGATCTGATACCCGAGGTACGCGATCATCAAGCCGCACGCGACCTGGACGCGTGAGGACTCCGCCGAGATGTATGCCGGACGCTCATCAAGCATTGCGCGTTTGCGAAGACTCGTGATCAGCTCGTTGATGCGCTGCTCGTCCGGGAGCAGCTTTCCTTCGTAGCGTCGCGAAACAATCTCGATATGCTCGCTCATCAGCGTCTGCAGATTCACCGAAGCGCTGACCACCAGACCCGCGCCGATCTGCGCGTGCATCCGGCCGATCTGTGCAGTGACATCTCCGCGACGGATACCAAGAGCGTGCGTGAAGCGTTCTTCCGCGTCGAAGTATCGTCCTTGCGTCAGCAGATTTTCCCCGGCTTTCATGTGCTCGCCGTAGATATTCCGCAGCTCTGCAGTCGGATCCACCAAAAAAGTTACTCGCTTACCGTCGCCGCGGATCAACTCAAGGGTTTCCGGATCGACTTCATACATCGACCCCCCTCCGCTTTGACCACGATCAAAGCTAACCATTTGACCACCCACTTCGTTGGATTCTGTATTGACCGCATCTTCCTTGCGTCGAGGACGCATCGGGTCGCGGATCGGCATCCCGTCATTCGCACTTGGGATTGATGTTGATTCCGTAGGAACCAAAACCTCAACCGGCGAGTCTTCATCTGGAAGATCTGGAAGACCAAGCACCTGTCGCTGCAGGCGCTCGATCCGCTCGTTGATCCAATCGTCGTTGATTCGTTGGAGTTCCGCAGGATCAGTCGGCGTACCAGTTCCACCAGGCATTGCGTCCGGCGAGTTGTCCGATGGATCCATACCATCTTCCGTCAGTTGTGCTTTCCGGTTTTCAAGAACAACCTTCGCACGCTCACGGATTCCATTGAGCACATCGTCGTAGGAAGTCCGCGCAGGCAAACCCAAATCCGCTTTCGTGCGGAGCGATTGCTCCGTCGTCATTGGTGTTGCAACCAGACCCATCAAAGGCGACGCAACTATCCCGTAAGGCTCGCGCTCGATCCCCTTCGGATACATCGACAACAACTCCGGAGTCAGCGACTTCATCGAAGAATAACTTGAGGTCGATCGCAAAGTCCCGCTGACCGATGCGCTATCTTCGCGGAGCTGCGAGAGCGGATCTACCGCGATCGCGTCACCAGGATTGTTGTACCCGCCGCTAATGGATGCGGAAGTCGCCCCACCAAGACGAGAGACAGACAGGTTGCCCATCAGGTTCTGTGTCACGCGAGAGCCGGTGGTCATCGCAAACTGGTACTGCAGCGCGTCTGTCCCACGGATCCCCATCCCCGCGAGACCTGAATACAGTGAATCTCTCCGGAACGAGTAGAGCGCATCGGAACCCAGTTCCCCTGCGAACTCGCCTGGCGCTTGGTATCCAAGATCGCCGCGGAAGCTCAACCCACCCGGCGCGTTGCCCGTTGCGATCGCATTGCGGAACGCGACTTCTTTCTCAAAGCTCGGCGGACGATAGTTCCGACCATTGGACCCCTGTCGAGTGTTCGCTTCGAGTCCTCGACCATCACCCAGCGCGTTCTGTGCCAATGCACTTGGGGCAATGCACGCCGCGGCACCCACCATCGTGATGAGCAAGAATTTGATTCGTGTTGGGGTTGGTTCGTTTCTCATATTCGAAGTCCTTCCGGTCTCTTTGAATTATACTCGCCGCCCCCCCCAACCGGTTCGCGCAATACCGCTTCAAACAGCAGTTTCACACGAGATACCAATCGGCATTCCGCTGACGGGAAACCAAAGTCCGGGATAAATTGTGTAACTTTGGCCCTGCAAGGTCCGCGATAGAGCGCAATCGACGAATTCAGAGCTTGCGGAGCTCCGCAGGTGCGTTCATCATCCCACGCACGCTCGAACACATCGTCTCATCCGCTTCAGACACCAACAGATACAAGACCCCTTCGGATACCCACGCGAAGAGACTCGCGCCCTGCTCGCTGCACTTTGTTGAGTTGAGCACATAGGTCATGCCCTCTTGGATCCCAAGCAATCCAGGGTCCGGAGCAATGAACAAACTCAAAGGCACAACCTGCCCATCAGGACCGACCGCGTCAAAGCGGAGATGCCCCGATGCGTTCGTCGCAGGGACATGACAATCGCCACCGCCGTAATAGCGGATCTCTGAACCATCCGTGAGACTCACAGGAGAAACAACAGGTTTAGCAAACTTCTCAGAGAAGTATGATGTCGTCTGGTCAACATCATCAATCACCAGCTTGCGAGACGCGGCACTCTCATCGCAGCATCGCATGTGCTCGCGAGCGACAAAGTTGCCGATCCGCTCCGCATACGCAACTGGAGTTGTCTCAGAGATCCCGAGCCCGCCTCCCATAGAAATCAGCGAAGAGCTCTGCCAGATCAGCGCACCCGCCGCGATCACCAAGACCGCCGCCATTGCGCTCATCACAGGAGATCGCTGCCAGAAGCTTTTCTGTCTGGTTTGTTCGTTGGATGCGTGCATGCTCGCCGCGGATCCTGCCATCGCGTGGATTTTGGCACGCAGCGCATCAGGACATACCGGCTCACGCATCACACGATCACAGCATCCCTTAAGATTCTTCTCAAACGCGACCTGCGCCTGCGCCTCGGGGTGTTCAGCGAGGTACTTCTTCAGACGATCGCACCCTTCAGGGCACAGCTCACCATCCGCACACGCACGCAGCATCGCGGCGATACACAGCTCCTCCGCATTGAGGTCTGGTTTGTATTCCGGATTTGGGGTGCCGGAGTTCGAGTTGTCAGTGGTGTCATTCGTCATTGCTATTCTGTCCGCCGCTCATCACCCTCAAACCTAAATCGTCAACCGCCTTCTCGTCGCTCATGAGCGCATCGCTCAAGACCTTGCGAGACCTGTGTAGTCGGCTCATCACCGTCCCGATCGGGACATCAAGAATCTCAGCGATCTCACGGTACTTCAGACCATCGACCGCCCACATCAGCAGCACCTCGCGGTACTCCTCTTTCAATCCGAAGAGAACCTCTTTCAGCTTCTCATCGACATGCTCGAAATCCAGCGACGCTCGGTCATACACAGGCGGCGCCTCATCGGGCATCAACTCATCCGAAGACTCGTTGAAGAACTGCTCGACCGCCATCGGCCGCCGCTTATCCTTCTTGATCTTCGAGTAGAAGACATTGTGGGTGATCGCGAACAACCACGAACGCATGCCTCCGGTGCCCGAAGTGAAATCGTCCTCGGCACTTTTATCTTCAAACCGCTCAATCGTCCCAGGACGGAACGCGCGGACATAGACCTCCTGAACCAACTCATCAGCCACATCCGCGTCCCGGCTCAGGTGGAACGCCATGCGATAGACAGCGTCAAGATGCTGCAGTGCGAGTTGTTCAAACTTCATCCGTTCCAACTCGCCCGCCTCTCAACAGATAAGTCAACTGTACCGTACCCAACTCTATTCCCCACAATACACAACGATAGGACAAAATATTCCCGCATACAAACCGACCGTTCCGAAATACACACCGAGTTTCGAAGCCCTTCTTCCGAACCCCTGATCTACAATCCCCGACTATGGGATCAGACCAAGCCAACCAAACGCCGTACTACATCACCACACCGATTTATTATGTGAACGATCGTCCGCATATCGGACACTGCTACACCACGCTCATCGCCGATGTCGCCGCTCGCGCCCAGCGTCTGGTCGGCCGCGATGTCTTCTTCCTCACAGGCACCGACGAGCATGCGGAGAAGGTCTCCAAGACCGCCGCGGAGAACAACAAAACCCCCTACGAGTGGGCGACCATCAACGCCGATCGCTTCAAAGCCGCGTTCGAGTTCATGAACTTCTCCAACGACGATTTCGTCCGTACGACCGAAGATCGGCATAAAGAAAAAGCCTCCGCGTACATCAAACAACTCCTCGATCAAGGCGACATCGAACTCGGCGACTACGAGGGCTGGTACGACCCCTCCCAAGAAGAATACCTGACAGAGATGGTCGCGAAAGAGCACGAATACAACTCACCAGTCACAGGCAAACCACTCGAAAAACGCGTCGAGCAAAACTACTTCTTCCGCCTCGACAACTACCAGAGCTGGCTCGAAGAACAGTTCGCAAACGACGCGGTGAACATCCTCCCAAGCGCACGCAAAAACGAAGTGCTTGGTCGCCTCAAACAAGGACTCATGAAGGTCCCCGTCAGCCGAAAGATCAAAGAAGGCGACGCGGACTGGGGCATCAAGATGCCGGGAGACGATTCGCACCGCATCTACGTCTGGATCGAAGCGCTCTGCAACTACCTCACAACAGTCGACACCGTCGAACGCAACAAATACTGGGACGGCGAAGTCACCCACCTGATGGCCAAAGACATCCTCTGGTTCCACGCGATCATCTGGCCCGCTATGCTCCACGCGCTCGGGAAAGAACCCCCCAAAACCGTCTACGCGCACGCGTACTGGATCGCCGAGGGCACGAAAATGTCCAAATCGCTCGGGAACTTCATCGAGATCGACCTGCTCCAGGCGTACGCGGAAAAATACTCGCTCGATGCCGTCCGCTGGTTCCTCACCACCCAAGGCCCGCTGGGCGCCAACGACGCGGACTTCGCGCACGCGCGATTCATCGAGGTCTACAACGCGGACCTCGCCAACTCGATCGGAAACTCCACCAGCCGAGTCGGGAACATGGTCCACAAATACTTCGATGGTACCGTCCCCGCAACATGCAACGGCGAGTTCGGATTCCCCGACGGCTCATCCCTGCAAACCGCGCTCAAAGCACTCGAAAACGCGGGCAAAGCCGTGGACGATCCGACCCGGACCTACAACTTCCAAGAGTTCATCAACGAAGCGACCACAAACGCAACCGACGCGCTCGCAAAGGTGGACCTCGAAACCATGCTCGACAGCGCCCGCTCCATCGTCCGCTATGTGGATGACTTCATCTCTTACTGCGCGCCGTTCACGCTTGCCAAACAGCTCGACACCCTCGACGACGGCACCCACGCGCTCCAGTCCATCCTCTACTCCTGCGCCGAGGCGCTCCGCATCGCATCGCTCTTGCTGAGCCCAGCAATGCCCGAAAAAATGGCCGAGCTGTGGCGCAACTGGAACTGCAACCACCTCACCGATCCCAACGATCCGAACTCCCCATTCGTCGCGCCGCTTGCCGAGCTTGCCCAATGGGGAGGACCGCACGCGATCAAAGTCGGACAAACCATCGCGAAGGGTGACGCGCTCTTCATGCGCGCCGACGGCAACGAACCCGCTCCCGAACCCGCAGCCGTCTAACGCGTACCACCACCCATGATCCATGCAAACCTCATCATCTTCGACTGTGACGGCGTACTCGTCGATACCGAACCCCTCACCAACCGCGTGCTCGCGCAGTGCGTCACCGATGCAGGATGGGAAGTCGACACCCAGTACTCCATCAACCACTTCAAGGGACGCAACCTGCACGATATCCTCATCGATGTCGAAACCCACCTCGGGACCAAACTCCCGAATCTCATGGACCAGTATCGCACGCGCATGTACGAAGAAATCGAATCCTGCGGCGTTCCCGCCCTCGATGGAATCCACGAACTCCTCGACACCCTCGACGCGATGGGCGACGACGCGCCCCACCGATGCGTCGGCACCAACGCGCCGGTCAAAAAAGCAACCCTCACCCTCACAGGGTCAAACCTCATCAACCGATTCGCGCACAGAACCCAACCTGCAAAGAAGACACTCTTCAGCGCTTACGAAGTCGGCAAATGGAAACCCGATCCGGGACTCTTCCTCCACGCCGCGTCAGAAATGGGGCACGATCCCGAACACTGTGTCGTTGTGGAAGACTCAATTTCGGGTGTCACCGCCGCGAGAAACGCGAACATGCGCGTCATCGGGATCGCGTCGCTGACCCCTGCGGACGATCTGCTCAAAGCGGGCGCGACACAGATCATCGAATCTCATCACGAACTGATCGATGAACTGACCGCTCATCTTGGGTCAAACTCCCGCAAACCCCGCTAAATCATAAGTTTGCGACCCTATTCAACTGACAAATCAAAGCGGCTGTCTATCATCCTCGACTATGCCCATTCCCCGCATCGCCATCGTCGGCCGACCCAATGTCGGCAAATCCTCCCTCCTCAATCTCATCGCTCAAGAGCGGGTCGCGATCGTTGACGACACCCCAGGGGTGACCAGAGATCGCCTGTCGATCGTCGTCAACCTCCAGCACCCAAACGACCCCCTCAACGAGAAAAACTCCGCCAAACAGGTCGAGCTCACCGATACCGGCGGATTCGGTGTCTATGTTGCCGAGGGCGCCCGTTTCAACGAGATCGGCGAAGACCTCGCCTCCCTCACCCACGACATCGAGACCCAGATCGCTGAAGCGGTCTCGACCGCGGACATCATCCTGTTCGCTGTAGATTGCCAAGCCGGGATTACCGCGCAGGATCAAGCGATCTGCCAGATGCTCCGCGAACAGAAACTCGGTCGGCGTGATAAGAGTGGTTCAAAGAACTCCGAACTCACCCCTGTGTATGTCGTCGCGACCAAATGCGACGATTCAAGCTGGGAACCACACGCATACGAACTCGCCGCCTTTGGATTCGGGACACCCCTGATCTGCTCAGCGACCTCCAAATACCTCCGTCGTGACATGCTCAACAAGCTCTTCGACTATGTCCCAGAGTACAAAGGGGAGCCTGAACCCGAAGTCGACATGAAAGTCGCGATCGTCGGCAAACGCAACGCGGGCAAGTCCACCCTCATCAACACCCTCGCAGGCGAGCAACGCGTCATCGTGTCCGAAATTGCAGGCACCACACGCGACGCGATCGATGTCAAAATCGAGATGGGCGAAAAATCCATCCTCGCGATCGACACCGCGGGACTCCGCCGAAAGAAATCATTCCAAGACAAGATCGAGTACTACGCGCTCGACCGCGCCAAGCGTGCGATCAGCCGCTGTGATGTGGTGCTCTACATGCTCGACGCGACCACCGAGATCTCGCAGGTTGACGAGCAGCTCGGACAACTGATCGTTGATTCGCATAAGCCGGTCGTCATCGTGCTCAATAAGTGGGATGTCGCGAAAGACGGAGCAGACCAAGCGGGCCGACCCGCGACCCCCAAACGCTACGAGGACTACATCCGCAAGGAACTCAAGGGACTCTCCTTCGCCCCCATCGCGATCATCAGCGCCAAGCAAGGCATGAACATCACCAACGCTCTGGAAGTCGCGTTCGAGCTCTTCGAGCAAGCATCCACACGAGTCGGAACCGGACAGCTCAACCGCACCGTTGCTTCCATCATCCAAACACGCGGCCCAACCAACAAGCTCGGCGCCGAAGCACGCGTCTACTTCGCATCACAGGTCAAGACCAACCCACCAACCCTCGTGCTGGTCGTCAATGATCCCGACCGCTTCACGCTCAACTACGAGCGTTACCTGATGAACCGCATCCGCGAGGTCCTCCCATTCGGAGAAGTCCCGATCAAGCTCATCTTGCGTGCGCGCAGCCGAGTCGAGAAGAAGTCCGAATCCGCGACAGGCAAACAACTCCATGTCCCAGACCAAACCACAGGACGCTTCGACGACGACATGAGCGAAGAAACCATCGACCGCGACGCATTCCTCTTGGATCTCCCAGACGATGCGAGCGCATATTTCGACGATTGATTCAACATCCTACTCAACAACAAAAAACGCCCCAGCACTGCCGGGGCGTTTTATTCTTTGGAATGAAATCAATCCTGCTTGTTTAGCTCTGCTTCGGATCGTTCTCTTCAACTTCCTCAGCATCCACGACATGCCCAA
>JARGNC010000048.1 GCA_029212425.1 Phycisphaerales bacterium | reverse complement strand
GCCTCCCCGTTGAGCGTCAACCCCCCATCCATCAACACCCCGATCTCAATCGCATCCACCAAATCCTGCTGCTCAACACCGGTCCTCGTTTCCGCAACGACAATCGACGACTTCCGATCCAGCGCCAACTGACCCACCATCAAATAAAACACAATCAGACACATCACCACATCAATCATCGGCGTCACATTCACCCCGCCCCCCCCAGAGTTTCCCCCCTGCTTTCCGAGGATCGATCGCGCTCTCATTCCGAATCCCCATCCATCGCCGAGAGTCGATCCACCAACCCACCCGCTTGCTCAAACGCACGATTGCAATGCTTCTCAATCACGCTCCGATACCACCCATAAATCAACAAGCAAGGCACCGCAAGCATCAACCCAAGCAAAGTGTGGAACAACGCCTTCGAAATCCCCATCGAAAGATCCGTCGGGCCTGCAGACCCACCCGCCTGACCCAGTTTCACAAACGCAAGAATCATCCCCCACACCGTCCCCGCCAATCCAATCAAAGGCCCAATCTCCCCGATCACCCGAAGCAAATCCAAAGTCCGCGTCCATCGACCGCACGCATTGCTCGCCGCGATCTCCGCCGCTTCGCGCATCGCAGCCGTCCGATCAGCAGCCCCGTTGTTGCGCGCATTGAACGCCGCGACACACGCCGAACCAACAATCCCAGAGTCCTCACTCGCCGTCGCAAGAAACGAATCCAGATTCCCCGAATCAAGCTTCTTCGAGAGCGAATCCACAATCCCATCCGGAGCAATCACCGACCGACGAGCATCAAGCACAAGCTTGACAATGAGCGACACCGCGATCATCGAACCAATCAACAGCACCACCGAGAACACATCAAAGCTCTCAGAAAACAACGACCACACACTCGTCTCAACGACGGATCCAACTTCTTCATTCATACCCACACAATACCACCCCAAGCGTCCCCACGCTTAGCCCCATCCCCGATCCCCGCGATCCTTATTCCTGCTCAAGATCCGCCTGATCAATCGGACGCGTAATCGCAAACTTCCCGCTCATCCACCCATGCAGATCACTCATCCGCGCCCGCTCATCAATAAACGGCCAGCTCGCGCTCTCCGGATGCACCACCTCCCCAGTCGTCGGACACTTCACCCGATCCCGCGCAGTCAGCGCCCCGATCGAAGCCCGCCCCAACCACGACTCAGGAACCTCAAACACAAACCCCCGCTCGGATTCATCCACATGCGAGATCGTCACCGTGCACGAGTCTTCATCCAGCAGCCCATCAATCCGCTCAGGCCATTCCACCAACCGGATGGACCCATCGCTGCACACCCGATCCCACCCAAGCGCATCAAGCTCGTCCTCATCCCCAAACCGGTAGCAGTCCAAATGCGCAATCGAACCTGCCTCACCCATGATCGTGCACGGATAGTTGTTCATCAGCACGAAAGTGGGGGAGCTGACGAGCGACACATCCACCCCCATCGCCTCAGCAACCAATCGAACAAAGGTCGTCTTCCCCGCCCCCATCTCCCCAACCAGCCGAACCAAATCCCCAGCGCGAAGCACCGAAGCAAAGTCCCGCGCGATCACCCCAGTGTGTTCCAAAGACTCCGAAGATCGTACAAAAGTAGGCATGCCTTGATTGTTCGCATGCTCCCAACGCATTACCACAACATCCGAGTCCGAACCGACTCCTCGATCCCATCCATCGCATCCTTGAGCGCCTCAGCACCGCTCGGATCCGCATCAAGCACCACATACCCAACATCCCCAACCGTCCGCAGGTACTGACCCGTAATGTTCACCCCAAGCGAGCTCGCCGCTTCATGGAACTTCCCAAGCACCCCAGGCACATTCCGATGGAAGTTCAAAATCCGATGCGACCGCGCCCCATCCACCGTCTGCGAAGGAAGATCCACATTGGGAACATTCACCGCGCCCGTCGTCGTCCCGCGATTCACAAACTTCACCAGCTTCTCCGCCGCATCCACGCTGATCGCTTCCTGCGCCTCCATCGTCGATCCCCCAACATGAGGCGTCAAAATCACATTCTCCGCCCCCTGCATCACATTCGTAAACCCCTCTCCCCGCTTCGCGGGTTCAACCGGGAACACATCCACCGCCGCCCCCGCGATATGCCCATCATCCACCGCGACCCGCAGCGCTTCAAGATCAACCACAGACCCACGCGCGTTGTTGATCAAGTACGCCCCGTGCTTCATCAGCCCGATCCGCTTCGCATCGATCATCCCAACCGTGTCGCTCGTCTCAGGGACATGGATGCTCACCACATCCGAAACTTCTAGAAGCTCATCAATCGACCCCACCGAACTCGCGTTTCCCAAAGGAAGCTTGCTCTCCACATCATAAAACACCACCCGCATACCCACCGCCTCAGCAAGCACGCTGATCTGCGAACCGATATGCCCGTACCCAATGATCCCAAGCGTCCGCCCACGCACTTCATGCGAACGATCCGCGCTCTTGTCCCATTCCCCACTATGCAACAACGCCGACCGATGCGACACGCGACGATGCAGCGCGATAATCTCGCAAAGCGTCAACTCCGCGACCGATCGCGTATTACTAAACGGCGAGTTAAACACCGGAACCCCCATCGAAGCCGCGACATCCAAATCCACCTGATTCGTCCCCGCACAAAAACAACCCACCGCAAGCAGCCGCTCGCATTGCTTGAGCACCTCCCCAGTCAGCTGCGTCTTGGAGCGAACCCCAACCACATGCGCACGCCCGATCGCCTCGATCAGCGCATCGCCCTCAAGCGACCCGTGAAGCGCCGTGACATGGAACCCTTCCTTCTCGATCAGGTGCGTCCCAGAAGGATGCGTCCCCTCCAGCAGCACCACCTCGATCTTGCCCTTCGGAAACGAAGTCTGAATCCCATCACTCACGGCAGCACCTCTCCAATCACTTCATCCCCAACAACACCATCATCAAGACCCGAATCAGCACTGTGCAAAGTCACCACACCCATCGCAATCGCCCCGCCCAAGATCGCCGTCAACACCAACCGATAGTACCCAAACACCGCCAAGCCGTGCTTGGTCAAGAACGCCACCAACCAACGCACCGCAACCGCCGCGCTGATCGTCGCGACCACCAACCCCACAATGATCGGCATCCAACCGATCACCTCAAACATGTTCGGTCCATCCCCATTGAGTGTCTTGTACAACGAATACACCGTCGCCCCCCCAAGCGTCGGGAGTCCCAGCAAGAAACTAAACTCCGCTGCACGCTTGGGTTTGAGCCCAACCAGCACCCCACCCGCGATCGTCATCATCGACCGCGAAGTGCCAGGCCACATCGCCACGCACTGAAGCAACCCAATCATCAACGCCTGCACAATGCTGATCTCATGCAGATCCATCCCCTCGTCAAACGCTTCGCCTTCCTTGTGTGAACTGAACTTCCACTTGTCGATCACAATCATGAACACCCCGCCCAGCGCGAGTGCCGCAAGCACCGCAGGCGTATTAAACAACTTGCTCTCGATCCAATCATTGAGCAGCACCCCAAGCACCGCAGCAGGAAGAAACGCAACGATGATCCGGATCGCGAGCTTGAGCCCGTCGGAGTCCTTCCCGATCAACCCCTTGCACATCTGCACCACGCGCGGGAAGTACAACCCCAGCACCGCCAGGATTGCCCCCCCCTGGATCACGATATTGAAAGTGTCCACAGCCGACCGCTGCGTCGCCGTCTCTCCCAACCCCATCAGCTCACTCGCCAGAATCAGATGCCCTGTCGACGAAATTGGCAAATACTCCGTGATCCCCTCGACCAAACCGAGCACCGCCGCCTGCAATAAAGTCATCGTGTCCATCGCGTCTCTCAGTTCAAATCATGACCACAACCCCGAGTCTAGGGTTCTCTACCAATGATCGACCGATTCACACCAATTCATGACCCAAACGACCCACGCATCGAGCCATACCGCAATCAAAGAGATGCGTGGCTCAAAGCGGCCCATAACCCAGATGCACCAAAGTCCGAATCGGTTCAGCCCACCAAAGACCCACTGTTCATCACAGAGGGTTCCCTCGTCCTCGAACACCACACCGCCTCGCGCTACCCGCTCCACTCAGTCCTCATCGACGAATCAAAAACCCAGTCCCACACCGAGCTCCTCGAAACCATCCCCGAATCCGTCCCGATCTACACCGCCGCTCGCCCAATCCTCGACCAAATCACAGGATACCCAATCCATCGTGGACTCCTCGCCGCCGGACATCGCATCAAGCAACCCCCGCTCAGCGACCTCCTCAACTCCGCTCGCGCCCTCGTCATCCTCGAAGACCTCGCCAACCACGACAACCTCGGATCCGTCTTCCGCTCCGTTGCCGCCCTCTGCGGCACAGGTGTCCCCGTCCTTCTCTCCCCTCGCTGCTGCGATCCGTTGTACCGCAAGTCCCTCCGAGTCTCGATGGGACACGCCCTCACCATCCCCTATACCCAGATCCAAGAACAGTCCGATTGGATCCCAACCCTCACAACCGTCAAAGACGCAGGGTTCACCACCCTCGCCCTGACCCCCGCCCGTGACGCTCTGGACATCGAGCAAATCGCCCAAGAAACCACGAAAAACACCCTTCCAGCCCCAAAGCTCGCCCTCATGCTCGGCGCCGAAGGCCCAGGACTCACCCCAGAGTCCATCCAAGCCGCCTCACACAAAGTGAAAATTCCTTTGGCAAGTACCGCAGATTCTTTGAATATTTCCGTCGCCGCAGCCGTTGCTCTCCACAGATTGATCCCCCCGCAAGGCTAATCAGCTTGTTCAGATTCCCAGCGGAGATCAACACACGAGGGGTTCGTTCGCGTGCCCTGTCGTGCATGCACTCACATAAACCGTTCATCCTTGGAGAACATCAATGTCACATCTCATCGCCATGCTCATCGCCTCATCCGGAATCGCCCTCACCACCGCAGGCCCAAACTGCGCCCTCTGCGCCGATAAGGGAGCCGACAAATCCGCTGACAAATCAAGCATGTGCTGTGGCGCTGGTGACTGCGAAGGATGCCAAGAAAAGAAAGCCAAAGCTTACGAATCCGCAGAGTGGCCCGCACACAACACAGACCTCTACGCCAATGACCTCCAAGGCAAACCCCTCCCCGTCGCTCTAGGCACCGAAACCTGGCTCTCCGACTCCGTAGACACCGAAGGCAAAGTCGTCGTCCTCGACTTCTGGGCAACCTGGTGCCCACCTTGCCGCGCTGCGTCACCAATCCTCGATGAACTCCAAAAAGAAAACCCAGACTCCCTCGCCGTCCTCGCGATCGCAGGACAACGCGATCCACAGTCCGATGTCCAGTCCTACATCGACGAGCACCCAGTCGCCTACGCAAACCTCTACTCAGACGACCAAGCCGTCTACAACGAGTTCGAATCCAAAGGCATCCCACTGGTCGTTGTCATCTCAACCGATGGCATCATCCGCTGGATCGGAAACCCACACGAAGAAGGATTCCTCCCAGCCGTGAACAAGACCATCGCTGCAGACCCAGCCGTCCAAACACGAGTGACCGCAAAGCCTGCCGCCCACTCCCACGACGGCTAATCAGCCAAAACCACGCCCCAATCAAAGTTTTCAGGGATGCCGCAACCAGCGCACACCGCGCCGGTACACCCTACAGACCCACAACTCAGTCTATCAAAGCTCCCCCAAACACCCGCTCCTCAACAAGGCGGGTGTTTGCTTTTCATGAACCCCGCTCAGCATCCCCAAATTCTACCTGACCGCCGCTTTCACGCTTGGGTTCACATCCACGATCTGATACACTCGACATTCCAAAGTTATTCTCGGACACTGTTCCATTTCCATCACGGAGACACCAATGAATCCTCGTCCCATCATCACCCTCGCCGCCATTGCTACGCTGGTCCCGACCCTCGCAATGGCGCCTGAAATCAAACGCGAGCTCAGCGCCGACCGCGAAACCATCGACGCGCTCGAAACCAAACCATTCGATCAAGCCGCGCTCGCATCGCTCACAAACTGGACCCACCCCGGAACACTCTCCGATTCCAACACCCAAGGCAAAGTCGTCATCATCGCGATGATCTCCGCAGGTGAACCATCCTCCTACATGACCCTCTCCAAACTCACCCGCATGCAGCGCGATAACGAAGACGAGGTCGTCATCGCCGCGATCCACCCCGACACCGGTTGGGATCAGATCAAAGAAAAAATCGACGCAGGACGAATCACCGTCCCCATCGCACGCGATGAAGGAGCCGTCTTCGCTTCAGCAATGCACACCGACGACTACCCAGACATCTATGTCATCGACCGCGCCGGGAACCTCCGCTTCGCAGACCTCGAAGGACGCTCACTCAAAGACGCCGTCAAACTGCTCACAAGCGAAACCCCTGAATCCGCAGTCGCAAACGCAGCGCTCCAAGCCCAAGGCATTGCCCCAGAAGCCGCCGCAACCGCATCATCGATCAGCCCCGACGCCTACGACAAAGCCCCGTGGCCAGACCACAACGGCCGACAGTTCCATGCCGACAACTACCAAGGGCAAAAACTCCCCGTCCCAATGGGCAACGAAGATTGGGTCGATAACGAACGCTCCCTCGAAGGCAAAGTCCTCGTCCTCGACTTCTGGGCAACCTGGTGCGGACCATGCATCCGAGCGGCACCAATGCTCCGCGACCTCCAAGAGTCCTACGACGGAAAGCTTGAAATCGTCGGCATCGGAGGATCCGAAAAAGAAGAAACCTTCCGCCGTTATGTCCTCAAGAAAAAGGGCAACTACGCACAGATGTTCGACAAAGACAAAACACTCAACAACGCACTGGGAATCACAGGGATCCCCCATGTCGTCGTCCTCTCAACCGACGGCGTCATCCGCTGGCAAGGCAACCCACTCAACGACGAGTTCAAGCAAGTCGTCGCGATGACCATCGCAGCCGATCCCCTCCTCGCCGCCAACAGCGACTGATCGACAACCCACCCAAAACCAACCACACCCCGCCGACTCATCCTCAGCGGGGTGTTTCTTTTGATCCACCCATCTATAACTCCCCAGCCATGACTACCCCAAAAACCACACAAGCTGCCACACAAGCCCCCACTCAAGACCCCATCGCCCATGTCGTCCTCCTCAACCCCGAGATCCCCAACAACACCGGATCCATCGGAAGAACCTGTGTAGCGACCGGCGCCGCCCTCCACCTCATCCACCCCCTCGCCTTCGACATCGACGAGAAAGCCTGCCGAAGAGCAGGCCTCGATTATTGGCCCCGCCTCAACCTCACCAACCACGACTCCCTCGAAGACTACAACCAATCCACTGCTGCAACAGCCGCCCCAAACACCTGGTTCCTCACCGCCCGTGCTTCCAAAACCATCTACGACATCCCCATGACCAAAGGCGATCACTTCGTCTTCGGCAAAGAATCCGTCGGACTCCCCAAAGACCTCCTCGACCAGCACCCAGACCGATGCGTCTCGATACCCCTCACCCCAGGAGAACGCTCCCTCAACCTCTCCACAGCTTGCGCCGTCACCCTCTACACCTGCATCCAGTCGCTGCTACGCTCAAACCAACTCAAAACAGACTCCAACGGGCGCCTCATATCGTCCTGAGCACCGTCGAACCCTAACGAAAAACAAACATAACATAATTTGAATGATTCTCACCTTAGATGAGAACCAGATCAAATGCTCATGCGTATAACAGATGTTGCAGTGAGGTGTCCGGGTCCGTGATTCCCCGAGACACCGCCAAGACCGCTTCTCCGGAAAAAGTCATGGTAAATGTAGTTCTCTCCTCTCTCCAGAACAGTGTGCCGTGGTAACTCGCGGTACACTGTTTTTTGTTTTTCATCCCCTCCCGCAACCATCCATCCAATGACCAAACCCAAACCCACTCCGATCTCCTCTCGAACCCGCATCGCGTTGCTCATCGCAAGCGCGGGGGTGCTTTCCACCTTGTCAGCGTGTCAAAAAACACTTCTCCACGCGGATGATGCTCGCTCTCCCTTCGATCGTTACAACCAAACCCGCACCCAGTACGCGCCGCCATTCCTCCAAGACGAGTACGGCCGGCGCACACCAAACCTCCGCGACCGCCTTGTGCAATCTGACGAGTAGACTCAACACCAACAACGCAACGCTTCACATCCGATAGACCGAAAACATCGCGCCGCTCCAAGCTCGAACCGTTTGTTCGGTACCGGTAAGTACACAATTCGTCACAAGCAGAATTGTGCGCTGAAACATCCATAATTTACGCACCAATGTGCAAGAAACGAGCGTGCAACGCCCGAATGAATATGATAATCTGAACGCAACAGGAATCGAACCCGATATGGCCGCCAAAGTCACAGTCCGAACAAACGCCAGCATCCGCACCAAAATCGTGTGGGGCGCGCTTGTCGTATCCATGACCGGACTCGTCGGACTCCTCTCCCTCCTCGACACCGGAAACCCAGCACTCAGCGCACGCGGCGTCTCACTCTCGCCGCTCGCAAGCATCACAGGAACCCGAGGCGTTGAAGCAATCTTCAACACCAAAGCCGACCTCGATGCCGCAAACTGGGACTCCATCGTCATCGTTCACTCAGGATCACCAGCAGGCTCAGCAGAATCCATCGGCGCACAGCACAAAGCGGTCGGATACGACGGACTCAGCTACCACTTCCTCATCGGCAACGGCACCGGAATGGGTGACGGCGAAATCCACCTCGGAAACCGCTGGCTCAACCAATCACAAGGTGCTCAGCTCGCGGGACTCCGCACACCAAAGACCTCAAACGCCATCGAAATCTGCCTCATCGGAAACGGCGACCGCAAGCCGTTCTCCAATGAACAAATCCAGTACCTCGCAGAAATCGTCGGTGCTCTCACAGAACGATTCGACATCCCACAAGATCGAGTCTACCTCCACCAAGACCTCGCTCCGACCACGAGCCCAGGACGATACTTCCCAAGAGCAAACTTCAACGAGCTCCTCGGCACGATCTAACAACTGTTACAAACAGCATATACACGCCTCCGGACACCCATCCGGAGGTTTTTTCGATCCACTCCTCACAAGTTCGGGAACCGAACACGCCTTCGATCCATATAATCAATGTCGCTGAGGGTCACATTCCCTCATCGGTTTCGTCGCCCACTCTCGTCGGGCATTCAGTCAGCACAGGAACTCTCCCGATATCTTTGCGTCAACCCCACGACCGCAGATCACAACTGTGATCCGCAGAAGCGGGGCATATCAACCATCCCCATGAGCCGCTTCAGGTCTACTATGAAGCACCCGATAATCAGCGATTTCAAATTCAATGTGCAATACAAAGCACGCCGAGCCGAACTACTCATATCGGCTCCATAAATTTCGAGAGAGCACGATCAATCGGAACGATTCAGGACGACGGATTCAGCATCGGAACAAGACTTTCATGACCGACGAACTCACGACATTCAAGCCAGGCGATATGGTCGAAGGCTACCGGATCATGTCCGAAATCGGACGCGGCGCAGCGTCCATCATCTACCTCGTCCAAGACCCAAAGACCAAACAAATCTGGGCGCTCAAGCATGTCGAAAAAACCGACGCAAAGGCGCAGCGATTCCTCGATCAAGCAGAGATCGAATACAAAATCGCAAACCAGATCAACCACCCAGCAATCCGACGCATCGAGAAGCTCATTAAAAAGGGCTCGCTCCTCAAATGCAAAGACCTCTACCTCGTCATGGAACTCGTCGACGGCATCTCCATGTTCGAAGAAACACCAACAGACCTCCCCGTCATCGTTGACCTCTTCCAACAGACCGCATCAGGTCTCGCAGAAATGCACAACCACGGATATGTCCACGCAGACATGAAACCTCACAATGTCATCCTCGGATCAGACATCGACGGCAACCTCACCGCAAAGGTCATCGACCTCGGGCAGTCCTGCAAAATCGGCACCATCAAAAAACGAATCCAAGGCACCCCAGACTACATCGCTCCAGAACAAGTCCACCGCCGAGAGATCACACCCAAAACTGATGTCTACAACTTCGGCGCGATGATGTACTGGGTCCTCACAGGCAAAAACATCCCAACCGCGATGGGCACCAACTCAGATTCACTCGTCGGATCCCTCGACGACGCACTCATCGAGAAAGCAACCCCAATCACAGAACTCCGCGACGATCTCCCAGACCGTCTCGCGGATCTCATCATGCAGTGCTTCGAGGTTGATCCAGACCGCCGACCAGAAATGAGCGCCGTTGCGAGCAAACTCGACCTCATCCTCGGGATCATCCGCTCCCCCTCGTCGATCACCGCCGAAGAAGCGTAAACCACGCCGCCCCTTTCCAACTCCCACACCTCCCCTCAAATCACCCGCTTAGGTGGTCTTTCGCCTATCCTACTGCTCACAAGTTCCCCCAAGCGAGCACCCGATGTACACCATCGACATGTCCAACCCAGCCGAAGTCGCCGAGACACTCCTCGCAGGCGCCCAGGCAAACCGCACCGCGTCATGCCGCAAAGGTTCCATCGATCACATCTCCGCGCCAGGACACCTCATCGCATCGGGTGACACCCACGACCATCCAAGAAACTTCCGCGCCATCGTTGCCGCCGCCGGACTCGACGGCGAGTTCGGATCCGAACCCAAACACCTCACCCTCCACGAGATCATCCACCCCGACATGAAGCAGCCCCTCCCAGGAGAGCCCGCCCCTGTCGATACAAGCTACCGCGGACTCACCCGCGTCGCCAAACTCAAAACCCAATACCCCGAGTTCGTCCACTTCCTCCTCGCCAACCACGAGCTCGCACAAGCAACCGACGCCCTCATCGTCAAGAACGGCGTCCGCTGCGTCGAAGCATTCAACGCCGGGATCGACCAAGAGTTCCCAGATCCCATCGACGCCGAGTCCGTCCGCGACGCCGTCAAAGAGTTCGTCCTTTCCATGCCCATCGGTCTCCGAGCAAGCTGCCCCAAAGGCGACATCCTCTGCACCCACTCGCTCCCAGGTCCCGCAATGATGGACCGCTTCGACACCACCATCATCAACCGCGACCTCACCGAGAAAGACTACGAGCCCCGCGTCGGTTCCGCACACCTCATGACCTGGGGACGAGGCTACGACCACGAACAACTCGAAGACCTCACCGAATCCTGGGGAATCAACCTCTTCATCCTCGGACACGAACACGCCACCAACGGCTATGCCCTCGTCGAACCCAACGCCATCGTACTCAACACCGACCACGACAAAGGCGTCTACCTCCCCATCGACCTCGACAAGCCCCCAAGCCTCGCCCAAGCCGCGAGCGACCTCGTCCACATCCAATAAGCCAAACCCAACCCCTCCAAACCATTTCCTAGAGAGAGTGCCGAAGATGCAAGTCAACTTCCTCGTCTGCGGCGCACAAAAATCAGGCACCACCGCCCTCGACCACGCCCTCCGCCAGCATCCAAACATCTGCATGTCCACGCCGAAAGAAACCCACTTCTTCGACGACGATGCCCAGTTTGAATCACAGTCCAAAACCAACCAACCAGACTACACCCACTACCACCCCCACTTCAAACCAACGCCCTCCCAAACCATTCTGGGAGAATCCACCCCCATCTACATGTACTGGAACAACTGCATCCAGCGCATCCATACCTACAACCCCGCGATGAAACTCATCATCATCCTCCGCAACCCCATCGAACGCGCCTACTCCCACTGGAACATGGAAACCGCGCGAGGCAACGAATTCGAACCATTCTTAGACGCCATCAAACGCGAACAAAACCTCGGTATCGGAACCAACACCAACCAATCCCGCATCACCTCCTACCTCGACCGAGGCAACTACGCCAAACAGCTCACCCACATCTGGTCCATCTTCCCCAAACACCAAACCCACATCCTCAAAACCGAATCCCTCCGCGACCACCCATCCCAGACCATGTCCTCAATATTCAAATTCCTTGATCTCCCAAACGCCCCCATCCAAACCGACCACCTATTCGCCCATCCCTATCCCGAGCCGATGACCAAAGAAATCTTCGCCCACCTCGCCGACCATTTCACCCCATCCATCCAACACCTCGAATCCCTCCTCAACTGGGACTGCTCCCAGTGGTTGTCGCCCTCCAAACCCTCCAACCTTGGCCCCGATTCCTCCAAAAAGTAGCACAATCCGACCCTACCATCCCACATGACCACCACAACAGCATCCATCGATCAATCCATCCTCGACACCATCGCCGCCACCGACCCACAAGTCGCCGACATCATCGCCGCCGAGCGCGACCGTCAGGAACACACGATCGAGCTCATTGCAAGTGAAAACCACGCATCTCCCGCCGTCACCGTCGCCGCGGGTACCTGCATGACCAACAAATACGCCGAGGGCTACCCCGGACGCCGCTACTACGGCGGATGCGTCCACCACGACGCCGTCGAACAACTCGCACGCGACCGCGCCAAAGAACTCTTCGGATGCAAGTTCGCCAACGTCCAGCCACACTCCGGCGCCCAAGCAAACACCGCCGCATTCATGGCCATGATGGAACCCGGAGACACCTTCCTCTCCCTCGTCCTCAAAGACGGCGGACACCTCTCCCACGGCATGTTCCTCAACTTCTCCGGAATCTTCTACAACCCAGTCCACTACGCACTCCACTACGACACCAACCACCCGCAACACGAACAAATCGACTACGACTCAGTGTTGGCCGCCGCCAAAGAACACAAACCCAAAATGATCCTCTGCGGATACTCCGCATACCCACGCCCGATCGACTTCGCCAAGTTCCGACAGATCGCAGACGAAGTCGGCGCAACCCTCATGGCCGACATCTCACACATCGCAGGACTCGTCGCCGCCGGAGAACACCCAAGCCCCTTCCCGCACGCCCACATCGTCACCACAACAACACACAAATCACTGCGTGGTCCGCGTGGTGGTCTCATCATGACCAACGACGAAGAACTCAACAAACTCATCAACCGCAATGTCTTCCCCGGCGTCCAAGGCGGCCCCCTGATGCACGTCATCACCGCCAAAGCCGTCGCTTTCGGAGAAGCACTCAAACCAGAGTTCAAGTCCTACCAACAACAAGTCATCAAAAACGCACAACAACTCGCATCCGACCTCACCAACCACGGCTTCCGCATCACCTCCGGAGGAACCGACAACCACCTCATGCTCGTTTCATTGGTTGAAAAAGATTCCGAACTCACCGGCAAAGAAGCCGAGAAATGGCTCGAAGACGCCGGACTCATCACCAACAAAAACGGAATCCCCGACGACCCACGCCCACCAATGGTCACCTCAGGACTAAGACTCGGAACCCCCGCAACCACCACGCGCGGATTCAAAGAACAAGAGATGACCCAGATCGCCAACTGGATCAACCAAATCATCGAATCCAAAGGCGACGAATCCGTCATCACTACAGTCCGCACCGAAGTCGCCAACCTCTGCAAGCAGTTCCCACTCGCCCACTAAGCGAGATGAGCACGCAACCAATCAAACACATCACCCCCGAACCACCGGACCTCGACGCCGTTGAGTTGAGTGATACTCCATCTACCCTCGACGACAACACCGCGATCGAGCACGCCCGCCTCAACGCCCCCTTCACTCAACCGATCCACGCGCGTTCAATCGCAATTGATCAATCCAAACTCACCAACACCGCGTTGATGTCCTCAACACTCCCGTCCTCACGCTGGACCGATTGCGAGATCCAAGCCGCCGACCTCTCCAGCGCCACCTGGATCGATGCCCGCTTAGTAAGAGTCACGATCACCAACACCAAACTCACTGGATTCGACGCGAGAGGCGCCGACCTCCGCGATGTCCACTTCAAAGAATGCAAAGCCCCCGACATGCTGCTCACCGAAACGAAGCTCACCCGAGTCCGCTTCGATCACTGCCAGCTCACGAACCTCGACCTCTCAGGCGCGACCATCCACTCCCTCGCGATCAACGACTGCGACGCGCGCATGCTCCGCCTCGTTGATGCCAAGATCGATCACCTCGACCTCCGTGATTCGCTCATCGAATCAATCGCCGTCTCCCCATCCAAGCTCAAACATATCACCATCACCCCATCCCAAGCCCCCGCCCTCGCGCAAGCTTTGGGTGTTCGTGTCGTGGATGAATAATCACTCCGAGACTTCCTCAATCTCTTCTTCCTTGAGCGCATCCAACACCTTCGAATCAAGCTCCACCGTTCCCTCCCCCTCCTCAAGCACCACATGCACGCTGTCCGTGTAGGTCCCCGCCTTCCCGGAGATCGCATCGACGCTCATCCCGATGAGCCCCCCAAACACCGTCTTCCCTTCGACCGACCGATTCAGTTTCAGCACAGCCGTCTTGTATCCTTCGAGCGAGATCTCCACCATCTTGTCCCGCCCCTTCCGCGCAATCTCAACCTCGCAAGGCGTCACCCCAAGCACCTCCCCATCCATCGCCACGCTCGCACCGCTGGGTTCACTCGTAAACCCAACCTCTTTGTACTTCTCATTGCGAATCGTCGCGCACCCACCCATCGACGACAGCAACACCGACCCCAGCAACACAGACCCAACAAACATCAATCGCAAAGCAACACGCATAGCAAACTCCAATAAAGACAGGAGTCCACAATACCCGATCTCTCGCCCGCTCACCGGATCACTGCGGCCGATCCTTCAACTGATACCGTTTATCAATCTTCACCTTACCCCAGTCAAACACCCCATCAACAGTTCGAGGCGGATCATCATCAAGCCGAAGATACTCAATCTTCCCAGACTCATACACCCGGTACATCGTCTCATCCGTCGCCGTG
>JARGNC010000047.1 GCA_029212425.1 Phycisphaerales bacterium | reverse complement strand
AGTTCCTGATCCCGATGGCGATCACCATCGCGTGCGGATTGATCAGTGCGAAGGTCATTAGCCTGATCCTGCTGCCTTGCGTGCTCATGATTCTCGACGACATTGTCCACATGATCCGTGTGCTCTGGACAGGCAATAGTGATCTTCCAAGACGAAACCCCGCGATTGAATCACCCGAAATTGCTGCTCTGAACACTGTTTCTGCGCGGCCTGTTCAAACGGGTTCGGGACACGAATAATCCTCGCATGACTATGGATGCCTTCTGGCACTTTGCCAAACAGATGCTGCGGTGGCGCACCCACCTGATTTTCGGGTTGTTATTCGCCGTCGTTTCCGCAGGGGGGATGGGCGCCGGGATTCTTGCGATGCAGCCGGTGCTCGACACGATCCTTGAGCCGGGACATCGTGGGCTGCCCCAGCTCGCTGAGGAATACGCGAATGAAGGGTGGACGCAGGGACTCCTGACCGAAGACTTCATCGCGGCACTTCCCGAAGGCCCCTTCGATGCGGTGATGTGGATCATGATCACGCTGGGTGTGCTGACCATCTTCGGCGCGTTTGCCAACTTCATGCACCAGTACCTCGCGCTGACGGTCGTCCAGCGTTCCATCGCGATGATCCGCAGACGAGCGTTCGGACAAGTCATCCATCTCCCACTCAAAACCATCGTCGCGGAGGGGCCGACCGAAGCGATCTCTCGGATTGTCAACGACACCGAAGCACTCAGCGCGGGGTATGTCGCGCTGCTCTCCAAAGCGGTCGCACAGATCACCAAAGGCATCATCGCGCTCGTGGTTGCTCTGGTCACCAACTGGCAGCTCGCGATTGTCGCGCTCCTGCTGATGCCCATCCTCGCGGTCGTCATCCGCAAGCTTGGGAAGCGCATCCGAAGAGCATCCGAGCGAGCGCTCTCGAGCAGGGCGGGCTTGTACCGCGCCGCGACCGAATCCCTCCAAGGGATGCGCGTCGTCAAGGTGCACACCACCGAACGCTACGAAGCGGGTCGATTCGGACGCATCAATAAGGATGTTCTTCATCAGCAACTCCGCATCCGCACCGCTCGCGCGATTGCTGGGCCGTTGATCGAAACCATTACAGTGTTCACCCTGGGCGCTCTCACGCTCGTCGCGGTGAAACTGATCCTTGATGGACACCTCGACAAATCGGAGTTCATGACGGTGCTCGTCGCGCTTGCGATCGCTGGCGCGAGCATCAAACCAATCACAGGTTTGGTCAACGACATCCAGCAATCCGGAGCCGCGGCAGACCGCTTGCAACGGCTCCTCAACGAAGACGCTGAACCGGGTCACGATATCCGGATGCCCAAGCTCCCGCGCCACAGCGAATCGCTGGTCTTCAACAAGGTTTCGTTCCTGTATCCTGGTGGGAGTTCAAGAGCGGTCGCTGATGTCTCGCTCAAAATCCGCGCCGGAGAAACGGTCGCGTTCGTCGGCCCCAACGGCTGCGGAAAGACCACGCTCCTTTCGCTCGTCCCTCGACTATTCGATCCCAACGATGGACAGGTCCTTGTGGACGGAATCGACATCACACGCATTCGCGTCCGCTCGCTCCGCAGACAGATCGGCGTCGTGACCCAGGAGGTCGTGCTCTTCAAAGGGACGATCCGCGACAACATCGCGTATGGCAACATCAACGCGAGCGACGAGCAGATCCGACAAGCCGCGGATCGCGCACGCGCTACGCAGTTCATCAACCAGTTCGACGACGGATTCGAAACCCATGTCGGCGAACAAGGACTGACCCTCTCCGGCGGACAACGACAACGCATCGCGATCGCTCGCGCGATCCTTCGCGACCCCGCGATTCTGATTCTTGATGAAGCAACTTCGATGGTCGATGCCGAGTCCGAACGATTGATCGGCGAGGTCCTCTCTACCTTCTGCACCAACCGCACAACGCTCATCGTCGCGCACCGATTGTCGACTGTGCTCGGAGCGGATCGGATCGTAGTGATGGATCAGGGTTCGATCGTCGCGACGGGAACCCACGAGGAACTTCTCGAAAGCTGCAAGCTCTACCAATCCCTGGCGCAGCACCAGCTGATTTCCAACGACGAGAGCACCCACTGACATGCAAAATAAAGATGATGAAGGCCGATTGATCTTCGTGTGCGATTATTGTCACCAGCCTTGGGATGATCATCGCCCCATGGTGGAGGGGCATCGCGGTTCGCTGATCTGCAGTCATTGCCTTTCGATCGCGTACGCGGAGATTGTGCAACTCAAACTCGGCGCGCCGGTCGAGCAAGAAGACAAATGCCTGCTATGTTTAGAACACGGCAGATCCGACCCACACTGGCGCTCACCATTGGTTGAAGACGCGATCGCGTGCAAGCGATGCTTGAAGCAAGCCGCGGGAGTTCTGCACAAGGACAAAGATTACGATTGGCAAAAACCGCGTGATCCATCCGAAGATTGAATCACGCGGCTCTCTCGTTCATCGCTCAAACCGATTAGTTTGGACACGCTTTCTGATAGATGCGTTCGATGTCTGTGATCAGAATGTACGATCCATCATCCTGATGAACCAGCCCTTTCAAGAACGCTGCGTTCTCAGCGGACTCAGGAAGCGGCTCAACCTGATCGTCCGTACAGTCGAACACCGCGTGTACCCCATCGACGATCAGACCGATCTTCTGAGTACCGAACTCGGTAATCACCATCATGCTCGTTGAGACCGGTTCGTCATTCAACTCGTGTGCGCGTTGCTCGCTGATTGAGTTCTCAGCATGCGCCGCGTGCCCCCTGTCAAATCCGAGTAGTGTCCACATATCGATCGCGGGGATGATTGATCCACGATGATTGATGACGCCTCGCACGAAGTTTGGCGAGTGTGAAACACGGGTAATCTGGATCGTGTCCGAGTCCATCAGTTCAACGGTTGCGTCCGTCGTGATGCCGTACATGTTGCTGTTGATTTCAACAACCACATAACGAGTCGTGTTCTCGGTCACAACAGCAGAAGTTTCTCCCGACATTGTTGGGAGCTCGGCAACAGGATCTGTTTGGGTGCTGGCAGTAGCTGGTGTCATGCAAAAACTATCGGATACAACACCACACTCCATCAGTCGAATCCATCAAGCAGGTGTAATTTGAATCACTCAAAAACACGCGAATTACGCATCAAATAACGATTCTGAACACCCCTGGACAGAATAACTCCACAGATTGAGCGCATACCATCTGGGCGTTGTTGAACGATCATGCTCAATCAAGCGTGATTCATCCCCATCGAGATTGCAACTTTTTGTCTCGAATTCAATAGAACTTGGTCACCACTGTTCAAACTCAGGAGTCTCCGTTTGAAACCCATCTCTCTGATCCATCCCTCATCAAGACGCACAATCACAACATCTGCGGCTCTGATCACGCTTTCAATCACTTCCGCCTTCGCCCTCTCAGGCTGTGCGGCTGACTCATCAACCGATTCTTCCAAGAACGCTTCGATGAACGAGGTCCAGCAGATCTCCCCAGAACGGCTCGCATCCCATGTCGAATCCTTCGAATATGTTTGGAATAGTGTCCAAGATAAACACTGGGACCCCGAACTCAACGGCGTTGACTGGGACCAAGCCCGCGCCGACCTGCTCCCCAAGATCCAGCAAGCAACATCCGACAACGAAGCTCGCCAGGTCATCAATGAACTGCTGAGCCGACTCGAACAGTCACACTTCGGGATCATCCCTTCCACCTCATACCAAAAACTTGAAGAAGAATCCACCGCCCACCAGAAGGACTCCTCAGAGCAAGAGCACTCGAGCGGCGAACCCGGCTGGGCAGGCATGAATGTCCGATTGGTCGATGGACAGTTCCTTGTCACGAAAGTGGCACCAGAATCACCAGCCGCACGATCTGGAATCAAAACCGGTTGGATCGTCGAATCAATCCGAGGCAGAAAGATGAGCTCGCTCATCGAAGTCACCAAAGAGATCGATGGCGTTATGCGACCAGAAACCCAAGCGGGACTCATCGCACAATCAAGAGTCGGCGGAGACGCTGGCGAATCCATCGAGATGGTCTTCAGCGATGATCTGTACAACACGCGCGAGGTCACCGTCACCCTCGACCCATCGCCAGGCGTCATGGCAGGCATCGGAGAACTCCCAGAATCACCCATCGAAGTCGAAGCAACCACCCTCGACAACGGCGTTGGCTATTTCCGCCTGAGCATGTTCATGAGTCCGGGGACAGTCCTGCCTACCTATCAACAGTTCATCAAGGACCACATGGACGCGCCAGGCATCGTCATCGACATGCGAGGAAACTACGGCGGCATCATCCTCATGGCGCCCGGTATGATCAACTGGCTGATCGACGAAAAGGGACTGATGGGCACGATGAAAATGCGCGACCCAGTCCGAGGTCCATTCAACATCCCGCTGATGCTCAACCCACGCAAGAACAACTACACCGGAAAGGTCGCGGTCCTTATCGATGAAATGAGCATCTCCAACGCTGAGATCCTCAGCGCGGGAATCAAGGACATCGGACGAGGCAAAGTCTTCGGTACCCAAACCGCAGGACTCGCGCTTCCCTCAACCGTCGAACGCCTCCCCAACGGCGACGGATTCCAGTACGCGTTCGCGGACTACACGACCAGCGGCGGTTACTCCCTCGAAGCACAGGGAACCACGCCGGACTTCCCGATCAAGTACACCAGAGAGGGGCTCCTGAATGGACACGACGAGGTCCTCGACGCCGCGACGGATTGGATCCGCAGCAACGATTGAGCCGTAGAATTGAACCCGAGCAGTACGAACATCTGTTCTAGAATCAACAAGAACCCAAACCCACTCGCCGAAGGAAATTACGATATGAAAAAGTTTACTCGCACATCCACAAAGACCCTTGCGATGCTCATCGCGACCGCAGCACCAATGACCCTGACTTCATCCGCGATCGCTGGACCAGAGCACAACCACGCCGCAGATGCCAAAGCACCGTCTATGGATGCGAAAGCCAAGAAGGTCTGGGACAGAGCGAATCTTGCGACCCTGGGCGAGAACGCCGAAAAACGAGAAGTCAAAAATGTTCGTATGGTCGGCACAATGAGCATGCCCGCTCAAGGGATCACCGCGGACATGAACATTCTCCTCGTCGCTGAGAAGGGCATGGCCCTGAGCTTCGAAATCCCTGGACTCGGCGCATTCAACCAAGGAGTCTCAGGTGATGTCGTCTGGTCCAACGACATCATGAGCGGCCCAAGAATCCTTGACGAAGACGAAGCGTTGGTACTTCTTGATCAAATGGACCTCTACGCGAATCTCAACTGGGAAGAGCACTACGAGTCCATCACCTACAAAGGTCAAGAAACCGTGACCATGCCTGACGATACAGAGATCAAAGCAGATGTTCTTGATCTGACTTCCATCAAGGACCAAACCGTCACCACCAACTACTACGATTCGGACACCGGACTCCTGATCCGAACCGACACACTGACCGCTATGGCAGGAAGCAAAATCCCGTCAACCTCGTACACCTCAGACTATCGCGAGCTTGAAGGGATGATGTTCCCATTCAAAACCGTCGCGTCCGTCGGTCCAAACCAGCAACTGATCGAGTTTTCTGAAATCACTGTCAACGGCGAAGTCGACGAAAGCGAACTCGAGCTTCCAGATGACATCAAAGAACTGCTCGAAGACTAATCCAAGCAAACTCTCAAGCCTTCACCACGCGAGCGACCATGTCGCTCGCGTTTTTCATGACCAGAGCCATCGCATTGCGTGTATCAACCACAAGCGACGCGCTGCGCCCAATGAGCCCCCAATCAATCCCGGCATGATCCGTGATAATCAGCACACAATCCGCTGCGGCGATTTCTGCTTCAGTCAGCGCAACCGAATCCAGATCGATCTTGTACCGACGCATCGACGGGAACCTTGGAATATGCGGATCGTGGTACTTCACTTCCGCACCGCGCTCCATCAATAGTTTGATCACCTCCGCCGCTGGAGATTCGCGGATGTCGTCAACATTGGGTTTGTATGCGACCCCGATGACCAGAACCCTCCCTCCTCGGAGTACTTTGGAGTCTTCGCGCATCGACTCGAATACCCGCCTGACAACATGCTTGGGCATTGTCCGATTGATCTCTCCAGCGAGTTCAATAAACCGCGTCTCGTGACCGACCTGCTTCGCTTTCCACGACAAATAGAACGGATCGATTGGGATGCAGTGCCCCCCCAGTCCCGGACCAGGGTAAAACGCTTCAAAGCCGAAGGGCTTGGTCTTCGCCGCTTCGATGACCTCCCAGATGTCGATCCCCATGCGATCGAATACGAGCTTGAGTTCGTTGACGAGTGCGATATTCACAGCTCGGTACACATTCTCCAGCAGCTTGGCCGCCTCTCCGATCTCTGCGCTGTTGACCGGATACACATGCTCGATGCACGATGAATAGAACGCATTAGCAAGTGTCCCTGATGCGGCATCCACACCACCAACAAGCTTCGGGATCATCGAGGTCACCATCCCCGCACGCCCCGGATCTTCCCGTTCTGGTGAATAACCGACGAAAAACTCCGTGCCTGATTTCAGGTTCTTGCCCCGCTCGACCGCGCCCTGCTCAAGGACTGGAACCACCAGATCGCGCGTTGTGCCGGGATAGGTCGTCGATTCGAGAATCACCAACTGCCCCTCGCGAAGCACTCGGCCGATCGTCTGCGCACTTCCAAGCACAAATCGCAGATCCGGCTCACGCTGCAATGTAATCGGGGTCGGGACACACAACACAATGATGTCCGCTTGTCCAAGCACCTCTTCGTCCGTCGTCGCGATGAACCGATCGGAGTTCTTCAGTGTCTCTACAAGCACATCACCAAGGTGCTTGAGGTACGACTCTCCGCGCTCGAGCATATCGATTTTGGTCTGGTCAACATCGTACCCAATGACCGGATACCCCGCATCGTGCACCGCTTGTATCAACGGCAATCCGACATATCCCAGACCCACCACGCCGACCCTCGCTGTGCGATCCTCGATTTTGGCAAGCAGCGCAGCCCCCGCCCCGCTCATCGGCTGATTCTCTGAGGTCGTCATGACGATTGCTCTTTCCCGTTGCGTGCGATGTCCCGCGTTGATTCTAGGTCCCCACCCATGCTAGATGCGGAATCGCTCATAGGGAGGTATGAAGGCGACAACGCCGCGAGCGCACCGATGAGTGCAGCGGTATTGACATTGAGCAGCACCGAATCAAACGCGCTCACCAGAATCACAGCAACAATCGCATAAAACGGCCCCATCAGCAGCGTCCCCCGATCCTCTTGATGAACACAGCGCCATGACGAGGTCATCAAAATGACAACCAACAGCACCACGATCAATACACCCGGTATCCCTTGCTCCGAGAGCAACCGAAGAATCGAAGAGTGCGGATGCGAATGGTCATCAAGAATCTCAGGAGTCCGCTGCTCCATCCAGTCCCCGAAACCCCCAGCGCCCAGCCCCCCGATCGGATGCGTGATCCCTGCATCGATCGCCTGCCGACCAACTGAAACACGAACCCCCATCGAAGTGAGGTAGTCCCCCTCAGCGGCTCGTGCGAGTTCTTCCTTCGCGTTGGTGACCCGATCCGCAACACTCTGCACATTCCACGCAGCTGCTGAACCAATCACAACAACCACAACCGCGACGAGACCCCCAACCACCATCGTCTTTCGCGACCATCGTTTCGTTCCGATACCCACCAACACCGCGACCAACATCAAACCCGCTCCTGCGATCCACGCGCCTCGCGTTCCTGTCGCGATCAATCCAGCGACCGAAACCATGAATCCCAGTAATCCGATGATCCGAGCTTTGGTCCAATCTTGACCGAAGAGCGCGATCGGAAGATACAACCCCACCGCCGCGACGAGCATCGAACCGCCCACCGCTGGGTCCCACCATCCAGAAACACGCTCCGGATAATGCCAGAGCCGATCTGCGAGCCATTCGTTGCCGAACCCGTTGAACGCGTCGAAGACCTGCGCGACATTGCCTGCAAAGAATCCAAAGCACAAGCATCCGATCAACAGCTTCCGATGCTCGATAACGGGATAGACAAATCCGATCATCGCGAGCCAGCGGAGCTCGCTCATGTGCTCGAGTCCTGCAGATGGATCGGATGACCAGAGCAGACTCACCCCCATCCACGCCGCGAGAAGAATCCCGCACAGCACCACAGGTTGACCAAACCCATGAATCCAGATCGGGAAGGTATTGACCACACGAACCAAGAAAAACACCACAATCGGCAGCACCGCGATGTCCACAATACTCACAGGCCCACCGATCCCCACCATCGCGATGCATGCAAAAAGCAGATGCAGCCGATCCCCGATCCGATCTCGAGCGTGCATCCGCTCAAATCCACGATCGCACGCATCGCGCGTGATGTACGAACCCTTCACAAAACCGACCATACTGGAACAAAAACGCTGTTTCAAGACCATCACTCTATCGTAACACGACCTCCAATGCAGCAACCAGAGCCCTCTGATCCCGTACAATAATGGAGGTCTCGCGCTGATGATGGAATTCTGACGAGATCAACAGATGCACAGCCGATGTATGAACAGCATCAAGCGTCTGGGCAGTTCTCAAGGAAGGCAGCAAACCATGTCCGCACTCCACAACACCATACACAAAGCATCGCGCCGATTGATGCTGATCGATTCGATCCGCACCATCACCATCTGCCTTGCTGTGGTTATTGCACTGATGGTGTTCGCACGCGGCGTGCAAAAAGTCGCGCCTGTCTTTGTGGTGCCTTGGGATATTGTCTTTGTCTCTGCTCCGCTTGTTGCGATCTTGGTAGGTTTGATTTGGGCATTCATCCGCAGACCCTCCCAGTCCAAAGCCGCGATGATCATTGATGATCGTGCAGGGCTCCGAGAATCCATCTCAACCGCGCTGATCGTCGAATCACAATCCGACGGCTGGTCCAAAGCAGTCGTGACCGACGCGACCGAAAAAGCAACCAAGATCAATCTCCGTTCAACCCTCCCGATCACCGCACCCAAACTCTGGCCCACCCCCCTCGTCGCAGGACTCGCGCTGCTCGCAGTGTGGTGGCTCCCTGTCAAAGACCTCACGGGCTTGTACGCGAAGCAAGAAGAGAAGAAAGCACTTATCGCGCAAACGCAAGAAGTCGAAGCGACCGTCGCGGAGTCCCAAGCCGCGATTAAAGAGATCCTCGACAAAACAAAGCTCGACTTTGAAACTGAGGAGGGCGAGTCTTTCGAAGACCTCCTCAAACCGGAAGCGAACGAGTTTTTGACTCCAGAAGAATCACTCCGGAGCGCGATCAAGAACCTGACGAGCGTTGCTGACAAACTCGAAGAAAAACGCAACAACGAGGACGGCGCTACCTTTGACGCGATCAAAGACGCGATGAAGTCGCTCAACACCACCGAGGACTCCCCAGCATCCGAGATGGCCCGCGCAATGGCGCGAGGTGATTTCAAAGAAGCGAAGGAACAACTCGAGCAACTCGCGCAAGAAATGCAAAGCGGCGACATGTCCGAGGAACAAAAGAAAGAACTCGGACAGCAGCTCGAAAGCATGAAGAAGCAGATGGAGCAGATGTCCAAAAACTCACAGCAGCTCCAAGAACAACTCAAAGCCGCGGGATTGAGCGAGCAGCAAGCACAGCAACTCGCGAGCGATCCTGAAGCGCTCAAGAAAGCGCTCGAAGAAGCGGGCGCAACTCCCGAACAGATGGAATCACTCGCCAAAGCAGCACAAGCACAACAAAAAGCATCCGACGCAGCAGCCGCTATGTCCCAAGCGATGGGGCAAATGGCGCAAGGCATGCAGAGCGGAGATCCGCAACAAGCGTCCGCAGGTTCCGACGCGATGAATGCACAGCTCTCGGATCTCGAGAACATGCAGCAAGAAGCACAGTCGCTCGAATCCGCGATGAGCCAGGCGCAGCAGCAACTCGACCAGCTCTCTCAGTGCAGCAATCCCGGATCAGCACCTGGTGGTGGACAACAAAGCCAATGGGCATCCACCGGACAGTTTGCACCAGGCGATTCCTCGCAGCAAGGCGCTGGTTCCGGACGAGCGGGACAAGGGCTCGGCGCATCACCACCAGAGCAAGGCGCGGACTTCACCATCAACAAAGAGCACGCATCGGTTCGAACAACCGCTGAAGGCCCAGTCATCGCTTCAACCATGGTCCAAGGCTCACAGATCAAAGGCGAGTCCACCGCTGTCTTCTCGAGCGCTGTTGAGAGTGCGAAAACAGAAGCGTCAGAAGCCATCGAAACCAAACGCATCCCACGCGAGTACGAATCAGCGGTCCAGCGATATTTCGGACAACTCGATAAAGCCGCGAAGCAAGCCCAGAGCGGGAACAAGTCCGCAGAACCAGCAAAGAAATCCGAAGAACCCAAGAGTGACTAATACATGTTGAGATCGATCAGACTCCCCCTCCTCGTATCGCTGACATTCATGCTGTTCTCGTGCAGTCCTGATACCCAGCACACAACCGATGAAGCCGTGGTCTTGTACACCTCCGCAGATGACACCTTCGCGCGGATGGTCGTTGCCCAGTTCACGAAAGACACAGGGATCCAGGTCGCTATTGTTGGTGACACCGAAGCAACCAAAACCACCGGATTGGTGACTCGACTCCAAGCCGAATCAATGAACCCACAAGCGGATGTCTGGTGGTCCTCCGAACCTTTCGGGACCATGGATCTCGCTGAATCCGCGGCGCTTCTCCCAGAAGGCATGCGCGACATCGTCCCCTCGGATTGGCCTGAGGAACTGATCGCCGAAGATGCGTCGTGGGTTGGATTCGCGTCCCGCGCTCGCGTCATCGCGTACGCAACCGATCGAGTATCGAAACCACCCACTACCCTCCGCGAGTTTGCCCAACCTGCTTGGAAAGACCGCATCGGGATGGCAAGACCAGAGTTCGGAACAACGCGTGGACACATGGGCATCCTCGTCAATCAATGGGGAATGACCGAGTTCAGCCGATGGCTCGGAATGCTCGTGAACAACAACATCCGCTTATACGACGGCAACGCGTCCGTCGTCCGCGCCATCGCGATGGGTGAAATTGATGTAGGGCTCACCGATACCGACGATGTCTGGAGCGGTCAACGCAACGGATGGCAAGTCGACTGTGTCTACGATGCGTTCGACTCACCAATGAACCTGGACACCCTCGGATCACGAGGACCTGTGCTCATCCCGAACACTGTGGGAATCATCTCCGGAGCACCACACCCCCTGCTCGCACAACAACTCGCGGCATACCTCATCTCCCCAGCAGTCGAAACCCTGCTTGCTCAATCCGACTCAAGGAACATGCCTGCGAACCCACAACTGATTGAGTTGTTCAACTCCATCGCGCCCGATTCACTCACAAAGGGTGATCCAAACCGAGTTTTGGACCAGAGCATCTATCCGCACTTCTCGGACGCAAAATCCTCGATTCCCGCCGCGCTTGATGAGTGTGACCTGCATCTTCCATAGTCCGGTACTACCGCTCTAAAGGTTCTCGAACCTTGTTTTGGATATCTTGACGCGTCTGATCGTCCCAAACCACCCGATGATGTTTGGAAACGGCTGCTTCTGTTTGCAAGTGCTTGATTCATAACAGACGGCTCCCGATAGGGTAATGGTGAACACCAAGCCCGCCATCGAGATCGCGTTTCGACCACAAAGCCGTCGCGCATTTATGACCGCTGTGCTGATCGCGCAGTCTGGATTGCTCCTTGGTTCTGTGCTGCTCACGGATAAGTGGGTCCAGTCGAATGTGAGTCTTCCTCAGTTTCAAGTCGACAAACTCTTTGTCCTCGAACTCTCGATCGCCCTATGCGTGCTTACACTCACCGCGACGATCTTCTACCTCGCTTCACGCCGATACAAAGACGCGCTCGAACAATCCAACCTACAACTCCAGGACGAGGTCCACAGACAAGTCAGCAACAGTCTTCAGAAGCGGAACGCGTTGATCCACGGACTCGCAAAGCTCGCAGACTACCGAGACACAGATACCGGCGATCACCTCGATCGCATCGGTCACTATGCGCGTGTTCTTGCAGCGCAGCTCAAACCAAAGCACCCCATCATCACTGATGAATGGATCGATCGCCTAGTCCTCGCATCTTCGCTCCACGACATCGGGAAGGTCGGGATCCCCGATAATGTACTCCTCAAACCGGGCCGTCTCTCCGATGAGGAACGCGCCATCATGGAGAAGCACACCCTCATCGGTGGTGAAACACTCCTCTCGATCCGCAACAAGTTCGGCTCCGACGAGTTCCTTGACATGGGGATCGAAATCGCGCTCCAGCACCACGAAAAAGTTGATGGTTCCGGATACCCATTCCAACTGGTCGGCGAGAACATCTCGCTCGCAGCACGAATCGTCGCGCTCGCGGATGTCTATGACGCGCTCACAACCGCTCGCGTGTACAAGGACGCGATGACTCATCAAAAAGCGATCAGCATCATCCAAGAGGGACGCGGATCACACTTTGATACCGATGTCGTCGATGCATTTGACAGCACCCAAGACGAGTTTGATCAGATCCGCCATCAATCGCAGCAGACCCACGAACTCAAGCGGATCGACATCGAAGCGGCGGCACGGATCTTTATGGATGAGAACAACAGTCTGAGCACGCTCCGCCGCGCTGCATGATCCTGCACACTACACTTGTTCATGACCACGACCCCCACCGACCTCACGAATCTCAACGATCTCATCTCTGGCGCACTCGATGACACCGTCGCGATCCGACGCGACTTGCACGCGCATCCGGAGATCAAGTTCAAAGAATCCCGCACCTCGCAGGTCATCCAGCGGCACCTCGTCGAAATGGGAATCGATTTCAAAGCCGATATCGGAGGCAAGGAACCCAACACCGGGACAGGGGTCGTCGCGCATCTCCCAGCAACCACCAGCAACCCAGGCCCTTGCATTGGATTGAGAGCGGACATCGACGCGCTCCCGATCACCGAAATCTCCGATCTCCCTCACAAGTCCACCAACCAAGGCACCATGCACGCGTGCGGCCATGACGGACACACCGCGATCCTGCTCGGAGCCGCCAAAGTCCTCTCCTCGATGGAGCACCGACCCAATCCCATCACCTTCGTCTTCCAACCAGCAGAAGAAGGCGGCGCAGGCGCTGAGAAACTCATCCGCGACGGCGCCCTCGATGGACTCATCGGACCCCCGATCACCAAAATGTTCGGTCTCCACGGCTGGCCCGACGAAACACTCGGCACCATCTCGACGCGCCCCGGCCCGCTGCTCGCTGCGACCGATACATTCACGATCACAGTCCAAGGCACCCAAGCCCACGCCGCGTACCCCCACCTCGCAAACGACCCAATCGTCGCCGCAGCTCAGATCGTGACCAGCGCCCAAAGCATCGTTTCGAGATCGACCAAACCGACGGATTCGGTGGTCCTCTCGATCACCACCATCCACTCCGGAACCGCGTTCAATGTCATCCCGACAGCCGCGATTCTGCAAGGGACCCTCCGGACCTTGTCGGACACCACCCGATCGGACACCAAAGCACGGTTCACCAAGCTCATCGAATCCACGGCAGCCGCTCTGGGATGCTCCGCGAGCATCGAATGGTTCCCAGGCTATCCCGTCACCCAGAACGACCCCAACCAGACCGAGCATGTCTTTGAAATCGCCCGATCTGCGGGCGGATGCGACGAGGTCAAGCTCGTCGAGGAACCAACGCTCGGAGGCGAAGATTTCTCGTTCTATGCCCAAAAAGTACCCTCCTGTTTCTTCTTTTTGGGCCTTGCGAAGGACGAATCGACCCCCTTCCCAGGATTGCACACCCCGAGTTTCGATTTCAACGATCAATCCATCCCATTGGGCGTAGAGATGATGTGCCGACTTGCTCTTTCGTAAAGCGGTCCTAAAGTCCATTTCTTGAACGAATCCCAGCGGGATCATTCAAGCGATCCAGTCCGAGAACCGATGGAGACTCCATGAGCATTCGTTTGACCCCAATCGTGATCGTTGCCAGCACACTTGTGCTCGCATTCTCCTCAGGGTGCCGCGTCGAGCGGACCACCGGACAGCGCCACCAAGCGCGCGCCATCGACACGATCTTGCGTGCCGAAGCGGACCGCTTGAACGACGAGTCACTGTCCGAGGGAACCCTCGAGGACTACGCCCACCTCAACCAGCTCTACATCGATCTGGTCAACGCCGCCGTGCGTTCAGGTGAAGCGGATCCGCTGACTGTTCAAGAAGCAGAAGACGAACTGCGTCGCATCGCATCGGAAGCTCGCCAGCTCGAAGCGTTCCACATGTGGTCACCAGAATCCCAAGCAAACTTCGAAGAGAGCTTCTGGAGATTCCGTCTCAAGAAGTGGCAGCAATGGCGCGGCCCGGACTACATCTACGAATAAGCAATGCCTGAACAAAGCAACCATCAAAAAGACCAACCTCCTCGGGGGTTGGTCTTTTCTTTGATTCATCGATGGCGAGCAAGAAAGCTCAGCCAAATGCATATGCGTTCAAGAGAAATCATCCGGAACTCGGATGGCTTCACAGTCAATACTCAAGGCGAACCCAACTGGTCACTCCGATAGGATGATGTCACAGCAGTGGTCGCATACAAACTCGATCGCAATGTCGTGGATCAAGTTTCCTTTGGTTTCCGAATATTCAATAACCAACATGACTATCTTGTTATTGATGAAGATACACCCGGATTCAAATCGATCCTAGACGACCTGAGCAACAGAACAAACGGCGAATGGCCCAACAAATACAACGAAGTTGCTCTACCACCATTCGAAACATGTTGGACCGAACTATGGATCGCCCCCGAATCGCT
>JARGNC010000046.1:10903-15362 GCA_029212425.1 Phycisphaerales bacterium | reverse complement strand
GGTGCTCACTGAAAGTCTCGAACGAGTCATGCACCAGCACACCATCGAGCGCTCGAACATCAACGCCTCTCTCCACCTCTAAATAATCATGCGGATCGATCCCAGTAAACCGCGCCCGCCCATCGCGAACCAGTTCCATCTTGACCAAACGCAACCGCCACTCAGGTTGCCACGAGTGCATCAGCAGCTTCCCCTTGTACTCGACCACCCGCTGGACTCTCGCTGCATCGGCATCATCCGCAACCGCTCTCCGGACCGATGCCGCCATCTCACTACTCACAGGCTCATCCGAATCCAGCCACAGCGCATACGTGCGATTACACGCATCAAGCCCCATCGACTTGGTCCGCACAAACCCGCGCCAGTGCGTTTGCACCAGAACGACTTCACACTGTTCCTTCCCCACCCACTCCCGGCACGCCTCAACAAGCTCCAGCGTCCCGTCCGTCGATCCCGAATCGATCACCACCAACTGCGAGCACAACCCACGGACTGAGTCCAGCACGCGCCCCATTGTCCGCACATTGTTTCGGCACGGAATCATCACACTCAGATCGAGTTGTTCTCCAGATTGGGTAGCGCGATGCGACATGATCCAGTAGACTAGCACCACAAACACCACCATGCGCATCCTCACCCACCTATCCCGATCCCTCCTGCTCGCGCTGGTCTTTCTCGCATCGTGCGCGACCCAGCCGACGACTGACAGAACGATCAACTCAACCCTCGAATCTGCACCCCCTCCTTTCATCCACGAAACCACCGACCAGTACACGATCCAAACCATCGAGGGGTTCACCGTCCACAGCTCCCAAGCCGCGCTGGACCACCCCGAGACCACCACGCCCGCGCTCGATCTCCTCCGCCGTCAGCTCAAGCAAACACTCGCCCAAACCCCGCCGAGCGCCCACGCAACGCTCCAGCAGACCATCATCTGGATCGAGCACAACAACCCCCGCTTCCCCTGCGCCTGCTACCACCCCGATCCAAAGTGGCTCGCCGACAACGGACACAACACCGATAAAGCAACAGGCGTCGAGATCGCCAACACCACCAACTTCGTCAACTGGGTCAACACCGGACAACCCAGCATGATCCTCCACGAACTCGCCCACGCCTATCAGCACACCACGCTCGGATACAACAACCCCCTCGTCACCAAGCCCTACGAACAAGCGAAGGCCTCAGGCACATACGACCCCGTCGATCACATCTCAGGAACCCCTCGAACCCACTACGCGATGAACAACGAGATCGAGTACTTCGCGGAACTCACCGAAGCGTACTTCGGATTCAACGACTTCTACCCCTTCTCCCGCGATCAACTCAAAGCCCACGACCCCGATGGATACAACATGATTCAAAGGGCTTGGGGACTGGCGCAGTTTGATTAACCGAGATAGACTCCAACCATGCCACCTACCAAACCAACAAGATCCCTCACCCTCAAGAACAACGCCACCGCGCGCGTCTGGGTTGGTGACTGCCGACAGCAACTCCCCAAGATCCCAGAAGTCCAGGAACACTCAGTCGATCTCGTCTTCGCCGACCCCCCCTTCAACTGGAACCGCGACTACAACAAGCACGAGACCCCCAACACCAAGCAGAATCGCGTCTGGGACGACAGCGCGATGTCCTCCGAGGAGTACACCCAGTTCACCTACGACTGGATCGACCTCTGCGTCGATGCGCTCAAACCCTCCGGCTCGATCTGGGTCAACATCCCAGACGACTGGGCCGCTGAGATCGTCGTGCACCTCAAGAATCGCGAGCTCACCATGATCAACTGGTGCGTCTGGCACTACCGCTTCGGACAAAACACCAAGTCCCGATTCATCAACTCAAAGGTCCACGCGCTCTACTTCGCCAAGGACCCCAACAACCGCACCTGGAACCCCGATCCCATCCTCGAGGAATCCGATCGGCGCGCCATCTACTCAGACTCACGCACCGAGTCCAAACGCGACGGGATGCCCGCCGGACTCCGCGTGCCGATGGACGTCTGGTACGGCCCATACTGGGGACGCATCCAAGGCAACAACAAAGAACGACGACCACAACACGACAACCAACTCCCCGAAACCTACCTCCATCGCGTCATCGCCTCGACCTCCAATGAGGGCGACACGATCCTCGATCCCTTCCTCGGATCGGGAACCACCGCCGTCGTCGCGACCGCGATGGGACGCCACTTTATCGGAACAGAGTTCTCTAAAGACAACGCCAAGACCGCGATGGAACGCATCAAAATCGGACCAGTCCGCGACCTCACCGCCGCGCGAGGGACATCGACCGCGATCGCTCCAAAAAGATCCCAATCCACCGCAAAAGCGACCAAAGCGAAACCAGCACCGCGCCAGAAGCTCAAGAACTCCTAAATTCACCCCAAAACCCCACCAGAATGCTGGAATCCAGCGTTTTTGGGGTCACCCTATACCATGACCACTCCCCACTCGACCTCATCAGGGCGCATGCTCCGCGCGATCACACTCTCCACAAGCGCCCTCTTTGCGACGCAATCAGCGCAAGCCCAGATCGCGAAGTACACCCTCGCAACCACACAGGTCGGCATCTCATTCGAATCCGTGACCGCCGACGGATACCCCAACCAAAACAACCGAATGGCCGGCGGCGCATGCGTTGCCGACTTCAACAACGACACCTACCCAGACATCTTCGTCCCCTCGCTCGGGACCTATCCAAACAAGCTCTACATCAACAACCAAGACGGCACCTTCTCCGAACAAGCCGAACAATGGGGCATCGCCGACATCCACCTCGGGATGGGAACCACCGCCGCAGACATCAACAACGACGGATACCCCGAAATCTACACCGTCTCGCTCGGAGAACCAGGCATCGACAACGCACGCCCTGGCGCATGCCTCCTCTACCTCAACTCAGGTCCCGACGCAAACAACAACTTCGCGTTCACCGACATCGCAGAAGCCGCAGGAGTCAACGACATCTTCGGCATCCCAGGAGGCATGACCCCCGCATTCGGAGACATCGACCTCGACGGCGACCTCGACCTCTTCGTCGCCACCTGGAGAGCACACGAAGGCGGAAACCGACTCTTCGAAAACCAATACATGCAGACCGGCACCAACACCTTTGTTGACATCACCGCCGAGTCCATGTCCGCGCCAGATCGTGAACCCATCATCCGCGGATTCACCCCGCACATCGTCGATGTCACAGGAGATCGCTACCCAGAAATCCTCCTCAGCGCAGACTACGAAACCTCTGAAATCTTCGTCAACAACGGCGTCAACAAAGACGGACGAGCCACCTTCCGCACAACCACCAACAAATCAAACATCAACGCGGACTTCAACGCGATGGGTGCCGCGATCGCAGACTTCAATCGCGACGGACTCCTCGATTGGTTCCAAACCAACATCTACCTCCCAAACATCCAGAAGGGCAACACCCTGTACATGGGAATGTCCGTCGACAGCATGGGCGACCCAATCTACGCAGATCAAGCAATCCCAAGATCCGTCCGCAACATCGCATGGGGATGGGGTGTCGTCGCAGGTGATTTCGACAACGACCTCGATCAAGACATCATCGCAACCAATGGCTGGCCAGGATGGGAAAACCTCAGCACACGCTACTGGGCAAACAACGGCGCAGGACTCTTCTCAGACCAACCCGTCACCGTCGGTCTCTACTTCAATGTCAACGGAAGAGGACTCGTCACACTCGATCACGACAAAGACGGCGACCTCGACCTCCTCTTCATCGACAACCAAGGACCCGCACGCTTCTATCGCAACAACCTCGTGATCGAAGACGGATTCACCAACTACCTCCGCGTCAAACTCGACACCTCAAACCACCCATGCCTCGCTCCAGACGGATACGGCGCAAAGATCACCGCAGTCGTCAACGGCCAATCCCAACTCCACGCAACACACAACAACGCGTCCTTCCTCAGCCAATCAGAAGTCATCACCCACATCGGAATGGCAGAACACACCACCGTCGATGAACTCCGCATCGACTGGGCCGACGGCAACACCACAACCCTCTACAACATCCCCGCAAACCAAGAAATCACCGTACAAGCATTCCACAAAGCCGACATCAACCAAGACGGCCACTTCAACTACTTCGACGCGAGTCTTCTGCTGAGCCACTACCGCGCCCAAGCACAAGCCGCGGATTTCAACGACGACGGACAAATCAACTACGACGACATCACCGCGTTCCTCGAGTCCTTCAACAACGCCTGCGAATAATCCCCAATCCCTACCATCACGCGTGACCGCGCCGACAGAAATCCTGCTCCCGATCAAAGCCGTCCCCGGCGCATCCCGCGATCAAATCGCAGGAATGCTCGGCGATCGTCTCAAAGTCCGCATCGCCGCCGCTCCCGAAGCCGGGAAAGCGAACAAATCCATCTGCACACTGATCGCCAAATCCCTGAACATCAAACCCGCGATGGTCGAGG
>JARGNC010000046.1:0-10893 GCA_029212425.1 Phycisphaerales bacterium | reverse complement strand
CAACCCCGAAAAAACCATCCGCATCAGCGGATCAGACTACCGATCCACACAACACATCCTCAATCACCTGTGCGATCACGCTTGAACCCCTACAGTTCAGACCAATAAACCGTCCACCAAACGACTCGCAGACGCAGGACCGATCGTGAACAAGCCGCAACCCGACATCACCCAGTCCGACCGCTTCGAGTCCACCCGCGCCGCGCACCGCGACGAGACAGCCGAGGACTACGCCGAAGCAATCGCCCAGCTCATCGAACAGACCGGCACCGCCCGCGTTGGGGACCTCGCCAACTGCATGGGAGTCTCCCATGTCACCGTCACACGAATCATCAATCGCCTCGCCAAAGAAGGCCTGCTCACCAAAGAACCGCGCAAACCGATCTTCCTGACCGAAGCAGGACAGTCCCTCGCGGACCAATGCCGTGAGCGTCACGAGATCGTGCTCGCGTTCCTCCTCGCGATCGGTGTCGAAGAATCCCAAGCGCAGATCGACGCAGAAGGAATCGAGCACCACACCTCCCACCAGACCCTCGCCGCGCTCGCCGAACTCACCCGCTCACTCAAAAACCGCAAGTAACGAAACCACACACAAACACACCACGCCCGTGACGACCATCAACACCATCCCGACGACCGCTCCCCTCCCCTGGACCAAGCGCGTCACCATCGCGCTCTCGGACATCAAGCTCGCACACTCCGTCTTCGCGCTGCCCTTCGCGATCCTCGGCGCCTTCCTCGTCGCGCCGCGCACCCAAGACGGCCAAATAAACTACGCCACCCTCCCCGGCATGCTCGCACTCATCATCCTCTGCATGATCTTCGCACGCACATGGGCCATGCTCGTCAACCGCGTCGCTGATGCGAACCTCGACGCAGAAAACGAACGAACCAAACGCCGCGCCTTCGCGAGCGGCACGCTCACCAAACGAGACGGCTTCCTCCTGCTGACAGCAACCGCACTCGCCTTCGTCCTCACCACCGCCGGATTCGGATTCTTCTACAACAACTGGCTCCCCACCCAGCTCGCCCTCCCAGTCCTCGCATGGATCGGGTTCTACTCCTTCACCAAACGATTCACATTCCTCTGCCATATCTTCCTGGGAGGCGCCCTCGCCGCGTCCCCCATCGCCGCCGCGATCGCCGTCAACCCCGACATGCTTCCCGATGTACCCAGCGTGTTCACCATCGCACTGATGGTCCTCCTCTGGGTCGCAGGATTCGACATCATCTACGCCCTCCAAGACCTCGACCACGACCGCGCTGCAAAGCTCAACTCGATCCCAGCGAGGTTCGGATGGAAATCCGCGATCTGGATCTCGCGTGCGTTCCACCTCGCGGCGCTGATCTTGCTCATCGTCGCGTGCCAGCAATCCACCCAGCTCTCGACCCTGTTCACGACCGCAACCGCACTCACAGCAGCGCTGCTCATCTACGAGCACACAATCCTCGCCAAACGCGGGAAAGCAGGCATCCCAATCGCCTTCTTCACCCTCAACGGCATCATCTCCCTCACACTCGGCGCGCTGGGATCACTCGATATTCTGCTTCACTAATCCCACCCAAAACCATCGCTCACCAAATCCAGCGCACCCGACCAACATCAGGCGCCGCCATCTTCCCCTCTTTGAGCATGCTCGGCCAATACACCACGAACGCCTTGCCCACCACCAGATCACGATTCACCATCCCCACACGATCGTCAATCAACTCCTCAACCCAAGGCACGATTGATCCCTCTTCCCACAATCGCGAGTCCAACGAACGCGGAGAGTTGTCGCCGCACATAAAGAACTCTTCGTCAGTCAATGTCGGGAAGTGCTCCGGATGACCACCCAGAGTCGCCGTCCTCGATGAATCATCAGACATGTTCTTGTAGCTGATGTCGCGCCTCACGCGGACATTGTGCAGCGCAAACCCACCACCGCTGAATCCCCACTCCACCGTCGCAGGCTTATACACATCCGGACGCGAAAGCACGCCAGGCTTGCTCACCCCGTCACCCGATCGCCGATCCGCTTCAAGCTCTACGCGTGTCATCCCAGTCGCCGCCTGCGCCCGCTCGAGCGGGGTCATGGAATACGCGCCATTTTCCGCGCCGCCGCACACCAGATCCCCATCAATAAACAACCACATCGCCTGGTCCACATGCCAGAACTCGATCCCCACCACATCGCCAACACCCCGCGAACCGAACGATCCAGAATCCATCGCGACCCACGCCGCCCCCTCTTGATCCTCGCGCATCTCAACCTTCGCGGTTCCTGCGCCTGCATCAACCACCGCGCGGAACTGATGACCACGCGCCGAAATCATCGGCGTCGCAACAATCCCAGACTCATTCAACTTCATATCCACTGAAAGCGCAATGTCCGAAACATAAAACGGACGATACCCAGTCGTCGGTTGATCCGGAGTCGCGCTCAGATCAAACCCATTGCGGATCTGGTTATACGCATACCGATCAGTAATAGGTCGCGTCCCATTCCACACCAGCTTCGCATCACCCGACCCAGAATATACATACTCCGAAGATGACCGCACCCCATCCCATCCGTTGCCAACCCCATCCCAAGGGGATCGGTACCCCGGATCAACCACCAACGGCGCGTACCTCGAATCCGAAACATCCAGCAGCATCACCCGCTGGATACGCTCGCTCTTGCGCGCCACTTCCCAGTCGCTCGCTTCCCACGCATCCCACCCAGTCGTCGCGGTCTTCCCTTCGACAAACTTGCGAGTGAAGAAATCCCCATCCACGATCGCAAGCTGCTCGCCCGGAAGCCCGACCAGCCGCTTGATGTAGTTCTCGTGCGTCCCCGGATTCTTGAACACCACCACATCCCACCGCTCAGGTTCGTGCAGCATCGGTAGATACTTGAGCACAAACACTCGATCACCCGACGACAGCTTCCGATTGCTCTCCCCCTGATCCAGCCCCGTCATCGGATCGGTCACCGTCAATGGACCCTGCACCTTCGCAGGCACCCGGCTCTGCGCAATCATGTCCCAAGGACCCGTCGTCCAGCTGTACCCGTTGTGCGGACTCGTGTGCCGAATATTCTTCCCAAGCAGCGTCGGCGCCATCGATCCCGTCGGGATCTGGAACCCCTCAACCACAAACCCGCGGAAGACCAACGCCAGCATCAGCGCAATCACCAGACTCGTGATCGTCTCTTTCATCCCCACCGGCTTCTGATGCGTGCCAGTGCTTGATGGACTCGTTGCGGAAGATGCGGTATTGGTTTGGGTACTCATCGCCCAACAATACGCAAAGGATCGCCCCAGCGTTCAAAATCAGTCCCCACCACCTGAACCGCCACCAGATCCACCACCTGTTCCACCACCAGTTCCACCTGAACCACTCCCAGATTCACCCCCACCACCGCGACGCCGACGACGCCGACGCTTCTTTTTCTTCTTCGCGCCACCCTCTGCCGCGCCTTCAGCATTCGCAGATGATTCGCCGTCTGGTTTCTGCTGCTGAGCGCGTGCTTCTCGCTCCGCTTGCGTCGGACGAGGCCGCTTGCTCCCCTGACGCCGACGACGCTTCTTTGGAGCGCTCGTTGTCCCAGATTCATCAGCCGCGTTCTCTGTTCCACCAGTCTCCGCATCAACAGCCCCGCCCTGCGCTCCGCTCCCCTGCGCAGACTTGCGACGACGACGCTTCGGACGATCCCCATCACCCGATTCACCAGACTTGCGAGGCTCCTTCCGAAACTCGCCACGCTTGCCCCCACGACCATCACGACCCTCTCGTGAGCCGCGATCATTCGACCGCTCAGGCGCCTCAGGAGCTTTCGCGTGCGTCGGATCAGTCAGATCCTCCACAGCAATCGCAACAATCGTCCCATCATCCAATCGGATCTTACAAAGCTGCGTCAGAATCTGCGTATCGAGCACGATCCCATCACCCTCAGGTGTCCCAACCCGACTCTTGCGATGCGGCAGGTTCTTGCGAAGCTCCTCGTACGACTCATCCTCATACCGCAAGCAGCACATCAAACGACCACAACGACCCGAAATCTTAAGCGGATCAAGCGTCGCCTTCTGGATCTTCGCGCTCTTCATACTGATCGGCTTCAGAACCTTCAAGAAGTTCTTGCAGCAGCAGTACTGCCCGCACCGCTCATAATCCGCAACAATCCGCGCCTCGTCCCGCGCCCCCACCTGCACAAGCTCAACCCGATTCTCAAGCTCGACCTGCAGCTCTTTGACCAAGTCCCTGAAGTCCACCCGATCCTCAGAGCTGAAGTACACAATCACCCGCTCACCACCCAGGATCGGTTCGACCTCAACAAGCCGCATATCCAAGCCGTGCGCTTTAAACTTCCCACGCACGATCGCGCGCATCGCGTTCTTTGATTGTTCCAGCCGAGCCGCCTCGTCGAGATCGCTCTTCTCCGCAACGCGAAGCACGCGCCCCTGCTCAAAGAACGGATACTTCCGCCCGCCGGAGTTCTCGATGTACTTGAGCATCTCCTTTCGGCTCACACTCTTCGAACACCCAGAGTTGGCGCAGGTGCTCGTGAGCATCTCACCAAGCTCCGTCCCACGCTGCGTCTTGACCACCAGCTTGCTCCCACACCCCGGCTTCACCTCGCCGCTGTACGGGAACTCCCCCACCATCATCGAGTACCCAAAGCGCACCACAATCGACGACGGAGCACTCAGCTTCTCGTACGCCTCCCGGTCCTCCTTCTCCTTGAGATAAGACGCCAGATCTTCTTCAAACTGTGGTAACGGATGGATAGGCACGATCAGATCTTAGGGGCCACCGACCGCCTGCGCCCGCGCTCTGGTAAAGAGACCGCTCAAAGACTCACGCTCGAGCAGTTCCAGCCCCGCGCTGTCCGCGCCCTGCGCTACCCGATAGACCAGGATCGACTCCTCGCGAGAGTCCACCAGCACCAGAATCTCGTCCGCGCCGCCGTTGGTCGTCATCATCGTGTACCCACTGTCGCTGATCGCCATCTCCGCCATCGCAGGAGTATCCATCACACCCACAACCTTGGACATCACAAACACCACAAGCACACACAGCACCACCGTCAGCCATCCACTCGATCCAATCCCAGCGGATTGAACTCCAGCGACGCGATCATGCTCGTTCGTATTCATATCAGGAGTGCTCATCGGTCGTTCTCCTTCGTAATGTCCGTCACCAGATCGCGATACCCGATCCCCTCGAGCTGCTTGAGCCCATCGTTCCATCGCAGAGCAACCATCTCACGATTCGCAGAATCCAAGACATAGATCACATTGGTGTACCCACCAAGCGTCTTGCCCCCCACGCATGTGTAGCGACCACCGACCCGCCGTTCTGCGACCGCCTGCGCGCCCGCGATTCCAACGATCCCCGCGAGCAGCACGCCAGCGAGCGCAACATTCAAACCCTTCATCGCAGGCAGTGTCCGCCCACGCGATCTTGATTCATGATCCAGCATTGTGATCCCCATTCCATATCAAGCTCGGCCCAATCGCCGCGCGTTCCCACCACCCATATCCGCACCAAACCCACACGGGTTCGCACAAAAAACGCCCACTCAGCATCCTTCGGTCCAACCAAAGGCACACACCAAACCCAATATCACCCACCAGAACTCAGTCCTGGTGATCTCGTTTGGTTTTCAGCGTCACCACGACAACCACCGCCGCGAGCAGCACGAGCACCAATCCCATCATCAAAAACTTCGGAGAACTCGGCGCATCAGAAGTCTTCGGCGGACGCAAAGTCTCCACCGCATCCTCCGCCTGCGCCCACGCTGATGAGCTCATCACCGCCATCAACCCAGCAAAGGCCCACATTGAAAGCGACGAAATCCGTTGGTGTACTGAAAGCATCATGCCCATACGCTACACCAGCCGCCCCCCCCGATCAAATACACACCGCCCCCGCGCCGCAAAACCCCCTCCACAACCGCTCGAAGTCCCCGCTGCTCAGGTTCACTGTCCGCCACTTCGGAGATCGCACTTTCATATGCGATTCGTAGTCCGCAAGCGTGACCGCCCGAAGCGTGTACCACCGCCCCCGATGCTCGAACACCTCCGCAAACAACCCATCCGGAGGCACATCATCACACCAATACACAAACACGAACACCCCTGTATACCCATCCCCGAACAATCCCTCCCAAACCCTGAGCGCCTCGACATCATCCATCGTCACCCACGATTCCAGTCTTGCCTTCGCAGGACTCCCATCCGCAAGCCGCAAGCGAGGCAGCCGCCGCCCCTTCACCTCCACCAGCAGATTCTCCGAAACCGCCCCCTCCCGCTCCATTCCGTCCTCGTCAAACCCACCCGTTTCCTCGCCGTAGACCACGAAATCGAAGTTCTTGATCGCTTCGGACTCCCCCCCGCCTTCGAGCGCTAGCCGAGCACCCGCTGGGAGCAACGCGCGTTTCGCTTCATTGATCGCCATATAAGGCACCCGCTGCTCTCGCAGATACCCCTCAAACGCGCTCTCATAATGATGCCGACGCTGCGCCATGACCACACCATACCACACACCAACCCTATTTTGATCGGTATTCGTATGGAATTTAGTATTTTTTGTTTGGGTTTACGCCCCTATAGACCCAGATCATTCACCCGCAAGCCGATCCAGAATCACCGGAATCCCCTCAGGACGCGGCGCACGCTCCGATCCCACCATCGTCCGCCACCCCTCCTCGATCTCAACCGTCCGGATCATGCTCCGATGGTTCGCAACCAGATGCACCACATCATCGCACCCATCAAGCATCGCCGACTGAACCGAAACCACCCCATCCCCCAGCGCATCCGCCGCTTGATCCGCGCTCGCGAGCCCCATCGTCTTGACCGGATCAACCACCCTCCCCACGATGCAGGTCACCGAAACGGAGCTCGGCATCTCCCTCGCATTGAGCGATTCTAAAAACGCAGATCCTGGAAGCAGATCAACCCCAGCGCGTCCCCGATCATCCACACCAAGCCCACCCAGAATGGTCAGGTCCATCTCGTCGGACGCCAACCACCGAGTCAGCCGCTCTCGAACCTCCGCCACCCCTCGCAGCTTCGCCCACGCGGACCCCTCGTTGGGAGTCCCGCACAGGATCAATCGCCCAATCTCCACACCTTCGATCATCCCGCTCGATGCGCCCATCTCCGGATTCGTCAGCGCCTCGCGCGACACCAACCCCCCCATCGAGTGCGCCACGATGTCCACCCGCTCGACCCCGATCTCACTGAGCACCCGAACCCACTCAACCAATCCCTCAGCACTCGTCACCACAGGCTGATCATTCGGATAGTCATACCGCGCCACCACATACCCCGCGTCCAACAACGCCGGCGCGACCTCATCCCAGATCCCCCCCGGCTCATCGAGCCCGTGCACCAACAACACCACCCGATCACCAGGCCATTCATGCCCAGCCGCAAAGTCCGCGCCGCGAATAAAGTTGAAAGTCGAACTCTGCGTCCCAAACCAACCGTCAGTCAACCCAGGATCAAGCACCCGATTCCGCACCCCGTCATACCACCGAAGCGCTCCCCCAGAATCCACCACCCAATCCACACCCGACCCACCGAAGAACATCCCCGCGACCCACACACACAGCGCACCCACCGCGCCTACAAACAGACCCACAAAGTCCGTCAATCCACCACCATCATCCGATTTCCGATTCAAGGCGATTCCGCAAGCAACCCAAGCAACCCACGCTCCGCCTCTTCGTACCGACCGTACGCCTGCTCAACGACCGCCGCAAGACGCAGCAACTCAGCCGCGAACTCCTCGCCCGTCTTGGAAGTATCTCCCGCAGACAACCGCACCGCGGTATCAAGCGACTCACTCGCCGTCCGCAGATCAGACACGGCTCCCGCATACGACCGCGCCGCTTCATACAAAGGCTCGCGCTTCAAATCTTTCTTGCTCGGTTTATTCAGTAGCCGCCAAGGCTGCGACCGGATCTCCTCAAGAAACAGCTTCCCCTGCAGACTGATCTGCCGAGCATTCACCATCGTCGCATTGATCGTCGCGCGATTCTCACCTATCACGCCCTTGACATCCACAAGTGTTTCGTTCGCAGACCCAAGCGCCAGCGCGCCATCATCAAGCAGCTTGTTCGCTTTGTCGATCGTCTCAAACCGAACCCGTTTAGTCGACTCGTCCACATTTTCCAGAATCCGACCAACCTTCTCGCGATTCTCCTCGATCGTCTCGCGTGCCGTGGACAAGGTCGCCTTTGCATCATCAATCATGGGACCAAACTTCGCCGATGCCTCGTCAACCGAAACCATCGTCGAGTCGATCCGATCCTTCCATCCGCCCTCTTTGGTCAGCGCGTCGGAGAACTCACGTATGTTCGACATCGTGGTTCGTCCGTCATCAACGCCGCCATTAAAGTTTGGTTCGAGCTTCTCTGCCATCCGGCGCACCGATGCGGATGTCTCCTCGACATTCTCAGCAGTATTCGAGACACGCCCAGACCATTCAGGGAACTTACCGATCACATCGAGAATTTTCTGTGTTTCTTCAGGTGTCAACCCCATCTGCCGCAGGATCGAAGGCGCAAAGCGCCCTGTTAGGACCTCTCCTTCATCGAGCACCACATTCGAGTCCGGCGCCAGCTCTGCTCTCCCAACGACCGCGCCGCTCCCCGCTGAAGCGATGTTGATCTTTGACACACCACCAAGAATCGGAGGCGCCAGATCCGCGATCGCGTCCTCAAACAGCACAAGATCAGACTCAAGATGGATCACCACATCCATCGCTGCGGGAACCCGAGCACCCGACGCTTCATCATCAATATAAAACACCCCCACAGATTCAACCGTGCCCACAGACATCCCCGCGAAGGTCACCTCCGCGCCGTTCTGCAATCCAGTCACCCCAACCTCCGTCGGGAAGCGGATCACATACGACTTCTTGCTCCCAAGCTTGCCCGCAAAGTCACCCAGCACAAACGCGAACGCGACCGCGAGCAGCACCCCGCAGATCACAAAGCTCCCCGCCATCACATTGTTCTTGTTCAACGCCCGTGAGCTCATACCTTCATACCTCCGGCCATCCATCGGCCAAAACCTTCGTCGATCAGCTCAACGCCGATCACCCCCGCGTCGGTTCAACACTCGGCGTCCGAGTCACGCGGTCCATCGTCATTCCAAACAAATCTTCTGAATACCCCTGCTCATCACGCCGAGCCGCAAGCGGTCCCTCCGGAGAACCACGCAAGAACTGACGCACGAGCTGACGATCTTCAGACATCTTCATGCTCTGCTCGTCATCAAGATCACGCAGATCCTCGAACCACTCCCGCTTGTTCACGCAAAGCATCCGCCCGCGATCGAGCATCGCCATCCGATCCGCGATCGTGAACGCCGAGTCCATCTCGTGCGTCACCACCACACTCGTCACCCCAAGCTGCTTTGACAGCGCGACCATCAACTGATCAATCTGTGCGCTCGTCACCGGATCGAGCCCCGCGCTGGGTTCATCGTAAAACAGAATCTTCGGATCAAGCGCCAGCGCGCGAGCCAATCCCGCACGCTTCTTCATACCGCCTGAAATCTGAGCCGGATACTTGTTCGCGTGCTCACGCAGCCCAACAAGCTCAAGCTTGATCTTCACTTGGATATCAATAATCTCCGGATCAATGTCCGTGTGCTCTTGGAGCGGGAGCGCCACATTCTCCGCAAGCGTCATCGAGTTGAACAACGCCCCGCTCTGGAACAAGATCCCGAACTTCTTGCGGACCTCGTTGAGCCCCTCCTCATCCAAGCCGCAGATGTCTTGACCGAACAGCTCGATCGACCCCCCATCAACCTGATGCGTCCCGATCATGCACCGAAGCAGCGTGGACTTGCCCGACCCCGACCCTCCCATGACGACCATGGTCTCGCCGGGATAGACCTCAAGATCGATGCTCTCGAGCACCGTCACCCCATCAAACTTCTTGACAACACCCTTGCAGCGAACCACAGGCTCAACGCCCTCGCGCCGACCACCAACCGTGTCATGCGTTGCATGCTCAGATTGCTCATTCTGCTGGTCCACAACTACCCCGATCAGTTCAGACTTGCCGTTGGTACATCAAGGACCATCATCGGCATCTTCGCCCGAATCATCGGAGAAATCTTCAACATCGACCCCAGGAAGCTCCGGATCAGCCGCGTCCGCACCCTCAGATGCCGACTCAAAGAACCCAGCAGGCAGCGAAACACCGTTGCCATCAGCGTCAAAGATCAGCACCTCGATCGGAATCGGAACCCCGTTGTTTCCGCTGTTCTGGTCGAAGAAGATCAGCACAAGACCCTGCCCACGATCAAACTCCATCGGGATCGGGATCATGTTATTCGCACCCTGGAACTGAGCGATCGGCTCCCCAAGCTCCGCAACACGCTTGATGTAGTCGATAAACCCAGTCGGGGTCGAAACCACCGATCCGAGCATCGCTTGGTATCCATCGCGGAACACGATCAACTCTTCATCCGTCGCGTCCGCCGCTGGTTTCCCAAGCACAGAACGCGCCGAATCGAAGTCTCCCGACTCCAGATCACCCAGCATCGTGAACACAGGCTGCACAACCGCCTTCTCCATCGCCTTCGCTGCATAGAACGCGCCACCCGCCATCGCGCCCCACAACGCGAGCATCAGGATCCCGATCAGCACCCCCGCGATCGCGAACCCCATCCCGCCGATGCGTCCCTTCGAACGCGAGATCCCCACAATCCCGAAGATCGACAAGAACAAACCGATGATCGCCGTCACCCCAAAGCAGCACCCAATCAGCGAGCACACAAGCCCAAGAATCGCAGCAAGACTCGTCCGCTCCGGCTCATGGTACATCGTGATATGTTCAGTCCCATCGAATTGTTGCATCTGTGTCATACCCCCACCGTATCCGAGGTTGATCCCACAAACCA
>JARGNC010000045.1 GCA_029212425.1 Phycisphaerales bacterium | reverse complement strand
AAACCCCACATGCGCCGGCTCGGGGATCAACTCGGCGCGTACTACACACCGATCGCCGTCGCCCTCGCGATCTTTGCATGGCTGATCTCAGGTGATCCGACCCGCTTTCTCGCGGTGCTGGTCGTCGCGACCCCCTGCCCACTCCTGATCGGGATTCCGGTTGCGATCATCGGATCGATCTCCCTGAGCGCCAAACGCGGGATTGTCATCAAGGATCCCGGCGCGCTCGAAACCATCGGGACCTGCAAGACCATCATCTTCGACAAAACTGGCACCCTGACCTACGGCACCCCCACCGTCACCGAGATCCTTCCCGCGCCGGGATTCTCAGCGAACACCATCCTCGCACGCACCAGTTCCCTCGAACGCTACTCCAAACACCCGCTCGCCAATGCGATCGTCAAAGCTGGGAAGAACGCAGGGGTTTCGTGCTCCGAACCTTCAGAAGTGTCTGAGAAACCGGGACAAGGGCTTTCCGGAATCATCGAGGGATCGAAAGTGCTGATCACAGGTCGAGGTGCGATGAAGCGCCTGGACCCTGCGAGCGAATCCATGCTCCCTGAAATCTCAGCGGGTTTGGAATGCGTTATCGCAATTGATGGAAAGTACGCCGGGACAATTCGGATGCGTGATGAGCCACGCAAAGACGGCAAACATTTCATCAAACACCTCTCGACAAAGCACGGCTACGAAAAAATCATGCTCGTCTCGGGAGATCGGACCAGCGAAGCTCAGTATCTCGCGGAGATGGTCGGGATCTCCGATGTTGTCGCGGAGCAAACACCAGAACAGAAGGTCGAGATCGTTCGGGAGGAATCCCTCAGCGCTCGGACCTGCTTTGTGGGGGACGGGATCAACGACGCTCCGGCACTCTCCCTCGCGACGGTTGGGATTGCGTTTGGACAAGCGTCGGACATCACGACGGAAGCCGCGGGTGTGGTGATCATGGATTCATCGCTGGAACGGGTCGACGAGTTCTTCCATATCTCGCGTCACATGCGGCGGATAGCCCTCCAATCCGCGGTCGGAGGCATGATCCTGAGTGTCGTGGGGATGATCCTCGCAGCGATGGGGTATCTCCCTCCCGTCGCAGGAGCGATCGCTCAAGAAATCATCGATGTCTTCGCGGTCGCCAACGCGCTCCGTGCGGCGTTCCCCCCCAGAGTCCTCTCGGATATCCGTGACTAGAACACCAGACTTGCTGACCTGGAAGCCCGCTTGACCTAGAGTCGTTCTCAACTTTCAACAACGCCCGAATTCGGGCTCACCTGCCAATGCAAAGGACGGAACCAGCATGAGCATTAAAATCGGAATCAATGGCTACGGACGCATCGGACGCTTGGTCCACCGCATCGCAGCAAACACCCCTGGCATCGATGTCGTCGCGATCAATGACCTTGTCCCAGCGGACAACCTCGCGTATCTCCTCAAGTACGACACCATGCACGGCCGGTTCATGATCGACCACAAACCAGCAGAACTCTCTGCAACAGAGAACTCGATCACCGTCAACGGCCAAGTCGTCAAGACCAGCGCCGAGCGCGATCCATCCAACCTCGCGTGGGGCGACATGGGTGTGGACTATGTCCTCGAATCCACAGGACTCTTCACCCAACGCGACGATGCACAGAAGCACATCGACAACAAAGGGTGCAAGCGTGTCATGATCTCCGCGCCGACCAAGACTCCGGACACTGTGCCGACCTTCGTCCATCGCGTCAACTGCGGGAAGTACAACCCAGAGACAGACACAATCATTTCCAACGCGAGCTGCACCACCAACTGCCTTGCTCCGATCACCAAGGTCATCATGGACAACTTCGGTCTGGTTGAAGGCTTGATGACCACGGTCCACGCCGCGACCGCGACCCAGCCAACCCAAGATGGCCCTTCCAAAAAGGACTGGAGAGGCGGACGCAACGCGTACATGAACATCATCCCCGCATCGACCGGTGCCGCCAAAGCGGTCGGTTTGTGCCTCCCTGACACTGTCGGCAAGCTCACCGGCATGTCGTTCCGCGTCCCAACTGCGGATGTCTCCGCCGTGGACCTGACTTTCCGCACCGAGAAAGCGACAAGTCTCAAGGAAATCAGCGCCGCGATGAAAGCCGCTTCGGAAGGCAAAATGAAGGGTGTTCTCGGATACACCGAAGAGGATGTCGCATCATCAGACTTCGTCGGCGATCCACGCTCTTCTATCTACGATGCGGGCGCGGGCATTGAGCTCAATGAGCATTTCTTCAAGATCGTCTCGTGGTACGACAACGAAGCGGGATACGCAAACCGCTGTGTTGACATGTTCAAGATGATGGGTGAGAAAGACGGCCTCTAAATCACCAAGTCAACAATACTGTTCACTCAAGCCCTGTACGACAGGGCTTTTTTATTGATTGATCTTCTGTGATGAGCAGGGTCGATGGCCAGAGATTGATGGTCAGGGATTGATGGTCAGGGAACATTGTAATGCTGACGCTGAATCTCCATCTGCTTCAAGCCAACCGCTTCGATCGCTGCGAGATGGTTGTTGTACGCTTCGATCGCATCCGCTGGGACATCATCACCAAAGTAGAACTTGCCATCATTCGCGTTGCCTGAGGTTGCCCAGTACTCCTTGACGATGAGCAAGCTCTCGATCATGTGGGGATACGCTTCACGATCAAGCGCACGCATCTGTTTCGCGACCGCCAACTGCTGCTTGCCCTCGGGAGTATCAGATCCTGCGATCTGGTTGAAGAGAATAGGAAACCGGACATCTATTTGATCATTGATCTCGATGAGCCGCTTGATCATCCCAACACGATTCTCAATGTCCTCCGGCGTGCTGAGGGTCGCAGCATCGACCCCACCAAGATCGTAGAAAGTGTTGTTCATCTCCAAGTACGGATTCATCAAAACTTGGAGTTCTTTCATGATCGACGCTTGGGATTTGAGCTGTGCCGCGAGCTCTTGAGAGACATTCTTGGATGCGTCCTCAACCATCTCGACATACTCATCAATATCGTCGGTCGAGTCAGGAAAGTAAGCTCCCTCAGATTCGATTTGCTCTGCAATTCTTTCGGTGCTCTTCTCCCCGAACTCCGAAAAATTCTCTGCCGCAGCTTGGTCCGCTTGGGAATGCTGATCGGATCTGGAATCACACCCCCCAACAAACACGATGAGGGCGAGCAGGGACATACAGATTATTGACGGATTCATCTCGGTTCCTCGTAGAGACTGTTTTCATGCAAAGACCCGAAGATTCGGCCCGTGAATTACTCCAGAATGATAGCTTGAATCACTATCGAGCGTACCCTTACAACATGCGATACAAATGGACCATCCTCAGGGCTTCACGATTCCTACTCGACGGCGGCGGCATGTTCGGGGTTATCCCACGCGTTGTCTGGACCCGAACGATCGAGCCGGATGACAAGAACCGTATCGAACTCTCGCACAACTGCGTCCTGCTCGAATCCGAAGAACCAGATCCGAGCACCGGAAAGCCCCACCGCTACCTGATCGAAGCGGGAACTGGCGACAAACTCGACGAAAAAATGGCGTCCATCTTCGGACTCGATGGACGCACCATCGAATCCGAGGTCATCGCGGCTGGTGTTGACCCTGCGGAGATCGAAGCGACCATTGTCTCTCACCTCCACTTCGACCACGCCGGCGGACTGACTCGGCGATGCCGAGAAGGCGAAGAACCGGACTGGACCGCGATTAAGCCCGGCGCTGCGTCGGGTGATTGCAACGATGTGAAGTTCACCTTCCCAAACGCGGAGTTGATTGTCCAACGCCGCGAATGGGTCGATGCTCGCAACAACGACGCGGTCATGACCAAGACTTACTACCGCGATCACATCTTGCCGTTCGAGGACGACAAAAAACCATTGAGCGATGGTCGCCCTCGACTCCGATTGATTGATTCGCCTCGTGCGTTTCCTCTGAATCGGAAACCATCTAGAGGAGATCTCCCCAAACTCCCCATCCAAGAGCGGATGACGGAGGTTCTGCCTGGGATCCGCACTTTTCTTGTACCCGGACACACATGGGGACAGCAAGCGATCCAGTTTGAGGACACCGATGGGCGGATCATTGTGTTCACCCCAGATGTCCTCCCGACACGATACCATCTCGGACAGGCGTATTCGCTTTCGTACGATGTTGAGCCATACACCTCGATGATCACCAAAAACTGGTTCCTCGCGGATGCTGCGGATCTCGACTGGACACTTTTGCTGGATCACGAGCCGGGGAATCCGCTGTTTAAAGTCAAGAAGACGGAATCGGATTGGTACGAACTGGTCGAGGAACCTGTGATGAGCCCCGCTGGGATCGATTGATCGATCTATAATCCCTCAAGCCGTATGACTACAGACACCACACAGCCCATCTCGGAACCTTCAAAGGACACAATCGAGCCAAGCGCGGAGGGTGCGGAGCAGACTCCGGAATCTTCCACTAATCAATCAACAGCATCCGATCCCCAAACGCAACCATCGAAGCCCAAAGAGGTCAAGCGGACGCTCTTTGAGCGCGCCGAAGCGTGGATTTCGAAGCTTTCGAGCCGAAACAACTTTTGGAACCGTGTCTGCTCAATGATCTGGCTCCCCTACGCGTTCCGCTCCGGCATCAAAATGTCGCTCGACGAGAACACCTACAGAGCAACCCTCCCGTTCCGCCGGTTCAACAAAAACTGGTACAGCGCAATGGCAGGTGCGGCACTTTTGGGAAACTCCGAAATCGCGGGCGGGAACTATGTGTTCTCCGTCTGTGGCGGGGACTACACCGTCGTCTGCAAGCAACTCGAATACAAGTTCCTGCGTCCGTGCCATGGACCTGCGGAATATCGCATGACCCCGCTCGAGGACATCCACGCACTCGTCGCGACAGGTGAAGAGTTCAACATCACGATCCGCATGGATATTGTCCAGGTGCTGGTCCCGATGAGCGAAAAACGACTCGCGGACGAGGTTGATGATCCGAACGCCAAGCCCGCCAAACCCAAGCGGGTCGGTCGCTGTACCGCGACCTTCCATGTGACCCCCAAGGCACACCACAAAGCGAAGAAACTCCGCGGAACCAAGAACGCATGAGCAGTTCAAGCGAGCAATCGCATGCCCCGTCCGGACAACTGACCACCAACCCCATCCTCTGGGGCGCGTATCTCGGATGCTCATGGACTTGGTGCATCGGGATGTTCTTCCCAGTACTGCTCCTCCGTGACTTCGGATGGACCGGGTTCGCGGCGTTCGCGATCCCCAATGTGCTCGGCGCCGCGGCGATGGGATGGGTCCTCAAATCCCGCGAATCCTCGATCACTTTCGTTGATCGTCACCCCACAGCGGTGTGGTGGTTCTCTGCGATTACTGTTGGATTCCATATCTTCTGGATCATCTGGCTTACCTCGTTCCTCCGAGATGCGTTCCCGATGCCCGAGGAATATTTGTTTGGCGCTGGAGCGATCGCCGTTGCGTTTGCGATCTCTTCCGGACGACTGGTTAAGTTTGGCAAAGCGCCGCAGCTCGCAATGCTGTTGTGGATTCTGAGTGCAGCGGTGCTTGTCGCGTTGGTCGTCATGCCTGATGCCAAACCCGCGGTTGATGTCTTGATCGAATCGCCACGAACCGCGAGCGGCGTCGAGTGGTTTGTGCCGATTTCGATCTTCGGATTCTTGCTGTGCCCATACCTTGATATCACCTTCCACCACGCTCGACAAAACCTCACATCGCAAACCGCTGGACGATTGGGATTCACCATCGGATTCTGCGTGTTCTTCGCACTCATGATCATCCTCACCACCCAGTACGCTGGGGTCATCGCAAGCGGGATGCGAGGCGATGGACACCTCCTCGCGATCACCACCCCCTGGCTCGCGGCGGGAGTCCTCGTTCATATCTTCTGCCAATGGATCTTCACCGTCCGTGTCCACCTCGATCGCATGACTTCCCTTGCCCCCCACCGCTTGTTGGGACACCGCGCGATGTTCATCATCGCGATGATCTCAGCACTCGCGGGATTCGCAGTCCCCGGCATGTCCGACCACGCGGGAATGACCGCAGGAGAACTGGTCTACCGCTGCTTCCTCACCTTCTACGGCTTGGTCTTCCCGAGCTACATGCTCAACCGCGTCATCCGTGCCCACTCAACGCAAATCCCCCTCCAACGCTGGATGATGTGGCTCGCGATCGGTGTCGCCGCCCCAATGTTCTGGATGGGATTCATCGAACGGCAATCCATCTGGCTCGCGCCGGGATTCCTCGTCGTATTCTGCGGCGCGTTTGTACTCAAAGGCAAGCACGACGCTGCTATTCAGGTGTGATCCCCTGGTTCCTCGCGACGATCCGCGCGTTGCGATGCATCATGTCGAGCTTGGCACGTTTCATTGCAGAACCAACAAACGCTTCGCGCCGATCTTCTTCGTTCCATCCGATCACTTCCAGCAGATCAAAGCGGTCTCGTTGCGAGTCATAGACCGGATTGGCTTTCGCCGCGTCATCCCGAGGTGAGTTGTGCGGACAGACTTCTTGGCAGATGTCGCAGCCATAGATCCAATCGCCGATCTTCTCTTCAAGCTCCGGATCAATCGGGGTCCGATGCTCGATCGTCAAGTACGAAATGCACCGACGAGCATCCACCGAATACGGCGTGATCGCATCCGTCGGACACGCATCAATGCAGCGGGTGCAGGTCCCGCAGTGATCCGCCTCGACATGCTGGGATGCAGGTTTAGCGAGTTTGAGCGTCGTCACGATCCCACCCAGCAGCATATACGACCCCGCTTGCGGATGGATCAAGAGCGTGTGCTTCCCTGTCCATCCGAGCCCGGCACGATGCGCCAGCTCGCGTTCAAGCACCGGTGCTGTGTCGACGAACACCTTGAACCCCGCGTCAGGATGATCAAGCCGCAGTTGATCGGCAAGGTTCATCAGCCGCTTCTTCATCGTCTTGTGGTAGTCCTTCCCGCGCGCGTAGCGAGCGATGCGTCCCTGACCGATCTGGAGCGGCTCATCAACATTGTCGCAACGACTCGCGTAGAGATCCGCGACCATGAGTACCGATCGTGCATCGTCGATCAGTTGCTGCGGGTTCTTCCGCAGATCTGTGTTCCGGTCAAGCCACGCCATCTCGCCGTGCTTGTGCTGCGCGAGCCAATCTGTGAGTTCGTCGCTCCATGCGGAGGGTTCAACTCCTGCAATCCCAGCGAGCGCGAACCCCGAGTCGAGTGCACGCTGGATCAGTTGTGTTGATCGGGATTCATCCACGAGGGATGTTACGCGGTTGCGCAGCTGCAGTGTGCAGCGTCGGATTCACACACTTCTTCATCCGCTTGCATCCACGCATAGAGGGTATCACTCGCGTGCTGAAGAACCGCTCTTGGGTCGCGTCCGTCTTCGACGACCCAGAGCTTGGGGTAGTCGTAGACGATCCAGCCGCCGAATCCCATGTCGTCGAGTTCCGCGACGACCTTGCGATTCGGCACCACGCCTTCACCAAGCAGGACGGGGTTGTGCTCCTCATCGACATCCGAGAGTTTGACACAATCAAGGTATTTCTTGAGCAAACGGATCCCTTCAACAGGGCATTCCCCTGCGAGTCTTGCAGCGTTGATGTTGTAGCAAACTCCGAGCCATTGGTTCGGGCAGGTCTCAATGAGTTCAAGAAGGTCGGTGGCGCGAGCAAACGATCCGCCGTTCTCAATAACGATTCGCGTGTCGGTGTTGCGTGCTGTCTGGGACGCGAGTTGCAGACGATCACCAACCCTGCGGATGCCCCACGCACGAGGTTCGGATGCCGGGAGGTGGTACCCAAACACGCGTACAAACTTTGCTCCAGCGTGATCAGCAAAGTTCACGAATGCTTTGACTTCAGCAACACCTTCTTCTTCGTTGACGAAGACATGACCGATCACAGGAGGAAAGATTGGTTTATCGAATCGCACACCCGTCGCAAGAGACAGCGGCGTGACACCTGCTCGATCGAACATTGCTCGCACTTCGCGAGAATCTGATCGCATCGGATCGCACATCATCGCATGATCTGGAGTGAGAAACGAACGCATCTCAAGACCCAGGAAGCCCAGCTCAGAAGCGGTGTTGATCGCCTGATCCAAGGTCCATCCGGGGCATACGGTTGTTGAAAATGCGATCTTCATATCAAGTTCCTCATGAGGCACAGCTCGGGTGCAAATCCGTTCCAAGAGTGTATCGTCGATCCCGCGCCGGAGCGACCACACAAGCTCCAAGATCAGCTAGTTCTCGTGGGTGTGAGGGGGATGGAAGACGATCGAGAAGTCCGAACCTTTGCCCTGTTCAGAGTGGAGTTCGAGCGATCCGCCGTGGGCTTCTGCGATTCTGCGAGCGGTCGGGAGTCCCAGACCTGTCCCAGACGCTCGGGTCGTAAAATACGGGTGAAAGATCCGGTCCTGGTCTTCTTTCGAGATCCCTGGTCCAGTGTCGATGACATGGATCGATGCATCCCCGCTTGGATGCGATGAAACCCTCAGGATAAGTTCCTTCCCGGATTCGCTGGAATCTTTCATCGCATTGACCGCGTTGATCATCAGGTTCAAGACGGCTTGTTTGATGTGGTTGGAGTCAATCTCGATGGTCACCGGCGATGGAGACGGATCTAGTCGGATCTGCACCCCGCTCGACTGCGCCTGGACATGAAAGAAATCCCCGAGCTGCTCGATGAGATCGTTGAGCTCAGTCGGACGGAGATCGAGTCTGAGTTCACCTGCGTATTCAAGAAAATCCTCGAGGATTCCTCGCAATCGGTCAGTCTCACCTCGTAAAGCGCCGACGCGCCGTCCCATCCTGCCCTTCTCTTGCTCATCGATCTGGAGGTCTTCGATTGCCTCGCCGAGCAGTTGTGCGTTGAGGCCGATGGTCGAGAGCGGGTTTTTGATCTCGTGAGCCAATCCAGAGGTCATGGACCCGATCTCAGCGAGTCGCTCTGCAGACTGGGCACGCTTGGAGAACACCTTTGCACGCGCCCCTGCGCGGCGTACAGCAACCCTCGCAACGATTGCGGAAAGCAACGCGCCGATCACACACCCCACCAATATCAACATCAGATTCGACATGCCATGCTCTCATTGGACCATTGAACGACAGCATACAGCATAGAACCGAGACACTCAGGATCTGGGGTCTTGATCATCAACATTGATTCGATTGAAGAACGCTTATCGACGAGGTGTTCGCGAGTAGGTCCGTTTGGGGACAACCACTTCCGCTTCGCTGCTCTCGTGATCTTGGTCGGCCATCGCGGCTTTCTCAGCTTCGATCGCAACCACTTTGGTTGCACGCCAGCCTTTTTCGCCGTTCGCGGCACTGTAGAGAACTGGCGAACCGTCTGCGAGTGCACGGAACCCATCACCATCAATCACCGAATAGTGCACAAAGATGTCTTGTTCGTCAGGGCCGACAATAAATCCGAACCCTTTGCGAGGATCGAACCATTTGACCGATCCTTGAATATCAACTAACTCGTTGCTTGTATTTTCCATAACGGTCCCTGAACCAATGCTATTGGTCTCCTTCACCATTGAGGACGCACCACCCACAAGTACTGGAACGCAACAACGGAGTCCCGATGGTGTGAGGCACCAACAGGATACCAATAGCATACCAAACTTTACCCATGCGTCAAACAGCCCCGAACAGAAACCTGTTCTGCTCGGGGCTGATATCTATACAACTCAATGATTTTGAGGTCCGCTGGGCTTATTCAGCCGAGGAGCCTTCAGCACGACGGCTGCGACGACGACGGCGTGGTTTCCGTTCCCCTTCGCCATCATTTCCTGATTCGTCAGATTCTCCACGAGAAGCACGCTCTTCTTTCGCGGCTTTCGCTTTCTCTTCCCAATCTGGATCAGCCTGCTTGATCGAGAGCTTGATGCGTCCTTGGTCATCCACCAAAAGCACCTTGACCTTGACCTCATCGCCAACCTTCACGACATCGGCGACGGACTCAACATAGCCATCAGCGAGTTCGGAGATGTGGCACATGCCGTCGGTCCCTGGAGCGATCTCGATGAACGCACCAAAGTCCTTGGTCGAGACGACCTTCCCGTCGTAGACAGTTCCCGCTTTAACATCCTCACAGAGTGCGGAGATTTCAGCTTCTGCCTTCTCGACGTTCATCGCGTTGGACGATGAAACGATCACGCTGCCATCATCCTCAACATCGATGTTGACGGAGTATTTGTCCTGCAATGCGCGGATGGTCTTGCCACCAGGCCCGATGAGCTTGCCGATCTTTTCTGGATCGATCTTGAGCTGAAGCAGACGCGGAGCGAACTTCGAGGTTTCCTCGCGTGGCTCAGCGATGACTTTCTCCATCTGACCGATGATGTCGAGGATGCCTTCGCGAGCTTGTGCGAAGATCCGTTCGATCTGCTCGAGGGTCAAGCCGCGAGCTTTAAGATCGAGCTGAATACCGGTGATGCCGTCAACAGTGCCCGAGACTTTGAAGTCCATATCGCCGAAGAAGTCTTCTTCGCCGATGATGTCGGTGACGAGGACTTCGTTCTCGTCGTTCTCGTCTGCAAAGCGACCAACGGTGATCCCTGCACAGGTGTTGGTGATGGGGACACCAGCGTCCATGAGTGCGAGACACCCGCCGGTGACGGATGCCATTGAGGACGAGCCGTTGGATTCGGTGATGTCCGAAACGAGGCGGATGGTGTACGCGAACTCTTCTGGTGATGGGAGAATCCCGAGCAGCGAGCGCTCTGCGAGTGCGCCGTGACCGACTTCGCGACGACCAGGTCCCATGATACGACCAGCTTCACCAACCGAGAACGGCGGGAAGTTGTAGTGGAGGTAGAACTTCTTGGAGTACTCTGGGAGCAAGCCATCGACGATCTGTTCGTCGCGACCAGTTCCAAGGGTACAAGAGACGAGCGACTGGGTCTCGCCGCGTTGGAAGAATGCCGAGCCGTGGGTTCGTGAGAACTGACCGACATGCATTTCGAGCGGACGGATCTCGGTACGACCACGACCGTCGGCACGGATGCCTTTCTCAACGATCAGCTTGCGAGTGATCTTCTTCTCGAGCTTGCGGAACGCTTCCGATGCTTGACGATTCGCGGCTTTGGTTGCTTCCCATTCCGCTGGAGTGCCAGCGTCGTTGATTGGGAACTGCTCCATCATCGCTTTCTTGATCTCAGCGACTTTATCACCACGCTCGTGCTTGGACTTGATCTGGCGTGCTTCGGTCAGATCCTTCTCAGCGATTTTGGTGACTTTCTCCATGATCTCATCTGGGATGAGGTTCATGTGATCGCCGAGGCGTGGTTCTTTGCCGACCTTCTTGACGAGTTCGCCAACGAGTTCGAGAATCGGCTTGATGCCTTCTTCGTATCCGAACTTGATCGCGGCGTGCACATCTTCGTCTGGGACTTCAGCAGCGCCGACTTCGATCATGTTCACGCCGTCCTTGTGACCAGCGATGACGACATCCATATCGGAGAAGTCGAGCTGGGAGACGGTTGGGTTGAGGACGAACTGAGCGCCGTCGTCAGTGAAGATGCGAGCAACACGGACGGTTGCGAGCGGGCCTTGGAATGGACAGTCGGAGATCGACAGGGCAGCGGCAGCGCCGGTACCAGCAATCACATCCGCGTCATTCTCGCCGTCGTGGCTCATAACCCAGCACTGCATCTGGACTTCTTCGATGAAGCCGTCTGGGAAGAGTGGGCGGATCGGACGATCGATCATGCGCATCGTGAGGACTTCTTTTTCATTCGGAGCGCCTTCACGCTTGCGGAAACCGCCTGGGAACTTGCCGCCCGCAGAGAGTTTCTCGCGGTAATCGACCTGCATCGGGAAGAAGTCGAGTCCCGGGCGTGGAGTCGCACGCATACAGGTACACATAACGGTGGTTTCGCCGTGCGAGATCAAGAGCGCGGAGGTCGCGAGTTTCGCGATCTTCCCGGTCTCGATGCGCATCATCCGGCCGCCGATTTCCTTTTCGACGACGATTGCTTCGGTGGTCATTTTTGATTTCCTCTAGGGTAGTGTGCGGTTGCGAGGTCACCGCGATGTGTGGAACGATCTCGCGCACAGCGCCGTGATCGTTTCCCGTCTTGATTGAACCCTGTCCTCGCGTCTCAAGAGGCAGAAGGCGGAAAGCACCAAGGGCTTGCTGAAGCCAGTGCCCATCGCCGACTGCCGCTCTCTGAACAGGATTCGTATTCGAACAACAAAAACCCGCGTGTTGTTTCCAACACACGGGTCGATTTCTTTTACTTGCGGAGTCCGAGTCGCTGGATCGTATCGAGATACGCATCGCGATTCGTGCGTGCAAGGTAGCGGAGCAAGCGGTTGCGTTTCGCAACCATCATGACCAAGCCGCGGCGGTTGTGCATGTCCTGCTTGTTATCACGCAGGTGTGTTGCAACCTGCTTGATGCGAGCGGTCAACAACGCGACCTGCACCTCTGGGCAACCAGTGTCACCTTCGCTGCGTCCGAACTCTTTGACGATTGATGCTGTTTCTTCTGTGGTCAATGGCATGGTTTCATGTCCTTCCGTCGCGGATCGGTGTGTGGTGCAAACGAGCATCACCCTGCCGACCGCCAAACCTAAATGTAGAGTGCTCAAAACAACTCTGAGGAATCATAGACCGCCGGGTTCGAATGTCCAAGTTTGCGTCCGATTTGCCCCCGAATCTCCGCATTCGACACGCCTTATTGAATCAAAAACAGGCATTTTTGATATTTTGTGACCAAGCCAAAAACCAAGCACAGGATTCCGGGGACAGTATTCATGTGAACCAGCGGACCCAAGCAGTCATCCTGAGCGAGTTTCTCATCCTTGATGCCCAACACGGCAATCAAGACGCCCTCGCTCAACTGGTCACACTCTGGACTCCAAAGCTCGCTCAAAGAGCGTATCGACTGACAGGCGACTACGACGGCGCCAGTGAAGTGGTGCAGGAATCATGGATCGCGATCGCAAAGGGTCTGCGTTCTCTCCGCGATCCTTCACGCTTCGGAGGCTGGGCATACCGGATCGTCCAGTTCAAAGCTGCGGACTGGATTCAGCAACGAACCAAAAACCGCGATCTCAACTCGCGCCTGCACATGACAGCCGTTTCGCAATCGGGAAACGAATCAACGAGGACTCACACGGATGAAATCCGTTCTGCGATCGCGCAGCTGACCCCCAAACTCCGCGAGGTCGTGTGCCTGTTTTATATGGACCAATGCACAATCGAGCAGATCTCGATTGTGCTCAATATCCCCCTCGGCACCGCGAAGACCCGTCTCTCGCGTGCTCGAGAAATACTCAAATCCAAGCTCGAAAGGAGCATCCAATGAACAATCTCGATGACCAAATCCGCAACGCTCTCAGTGCCGAGGACGCACAGATGATCGGAGGTCCTGACGATGGACTCCGGATCGATCAACTTGTGATCTCGACTTTCCGCAGCCGAAACTGGCTGATGACCATCCCGATCGTGATCGTGTCGCTGGTTGTGATGGGATTGTCAATCTGGTGCTTGGTCCGGTTCTTCGATGCAACCGAAACCCAAGACATGATCGGCTGGGCCATGGGCGTGATCGTCGGCGTGTTCATGATCAGCTTCATGAAAGTCTGGTTCTGGTTGGAGATGCAACGAATTGCGATCACACGAGAAGTGAAGAAGGTGGAACTGTTAACCGCGCGTTTACTGCAAGAATTGAGTTCCCGTTCATCCGATCCAAGCTGAGATCGACTATGATCGGAAATGACCACACCACAGCTCTCCAAGCGTGTTTCGGACCTCAAACCCTCGATCACTGTCTCGCTCAACAACCGAGCGAAAGCGATGAAAGCCGCGGGGGTTGATGTCCTCGGATTCGCGGCTGGTGAACCCGACTTTGATACCCCACAACCGATCAAAGACGCCGCGATCAAAGCATTGCTCGATGGCCAAACCAAGTACACCCCCACGCTTGGCGACATGCCGACGCGTGAATGCATCGCTCACAAACTCACCACCGAGAACTACATCCAAGGACTCACTGGAGAGCATGTCGCAATCGGTGTCGGCGGGAAGCATGTGCTCTACAACGCGATCCAGTGCCTGTTCGATTTCCCCGCCCCCGGCGAAGACCCCTGGGAGATGATCCTTCCAACGCCGGCATGGGTTTCGTACCGTCCGATCTGTGAGCTCTCCGGAGGTGTGGTCAAGGAAATCGTCGCAGGTCCTGAAGCTGATTTTTGCATCACCCCACAGCAACTCCAAGACGCGATCACCCCACGCTCGCGCCTCCTGATCCTCAACTCCCCCTCCAACCCCTGCGGCACAATGTACTCGGAAGCACAAATCCGTGACCTCGCAAAGATCATTCACGAAGCAACCGAAATCGCACCAAACCTCGTCATCCTCACCGACGAGATCTACGAAAAAATCGTCTATGGCGAGCACCACCACTTCTCCATTGGATCCATCCCAGAAATCGCAGAACGAGTCATCACGCTCAACGGCATGTCGAAGGCATACGCGATGACTGGATGGCGCATCGGGTACGCCGCGATGCCGGGAGAGTTTGGCAAATCGCTCATCAAAGGGATGGGTACGCTCCAAGGTCAGATGACCACCAACATCACGAGCTTTAACTACGCCGCAATCCGCGAGGCGCTGACCAACAAATCCGTCGCGGGAACAGTGGAAGAGATGCGCCAAGCGTTCGCGAGCAGAGCGAAGCTGATTCAGTCCCGCCTAGCCGAAATCCCAGGCATCACCTGCCCCACCCCGACTGGCGCGTTCTATGTCTTCCCCGATGTATCCAGCTTGTTCGGAAAGACCACACCCAAAGGCACCAAGATCACCGACTGCCCAACCTTGTCAGAAGCAATGCTCGACGAAGCCCACATCGCCTTCGTCCCAGGAAACGACTTCGGCGGCTGCGGCCCAAACCATGTCCGCATCTCCTTCGCATGCAGCGACGAGCAGATCAACGCGGGGATGGACCGGTTCAAGAAGTTTGTTGAATCACTCAACTAATCCAATCATACAGTCGATAAGTCTGTATGGACTTTGATTCCCAACCATCTGCCCCAACCCTCCGACTCATCGGGGAGGTTGAACTCAAGCTCTGCTCGACCTGCTCAGGGGTCGGTCATGTCCCATGCCCGCAGACTGTTGCGGTCCGCACAATAGGACTCAATGCGGTACCTTCGCTGCAACCATCGACCGGTCACCCGATCCCTTGCCCATCATGCAACGGCAAAAAGATCGTGACCAACTGCGGCTAAGACTGCGGTTAAGAGTCAGCCTCAAGCACCATCACGACTTCATCGATCTCCTCACCCCGACCATGCGCGAACCCGCGTTCCTCGGCGATGAGTTTGAACCCGCACTTCTCCATCGAACGGATTGACGCGATGTTGTCTTTCGCCGCACGCCCATTGAGCGGACGCGTGCGTTCGATCTCGATGAACTGCTTGAGCGCAGCCGTTGCGATGCCCTTGCCCCAGTGGTGGTGATCGATCCAGTAAGTGATCTCGCGGTCGCCCATCATGTCGAAGCTCATGATGTGACCAACCAACT
>JARGNC010000044.1 GCA_029212425.1 Phycisphaerales bacterium | reverse complement strand
ATCGCAAGAACGAATCCGATCACAAGCGACCCGCCATCCCCCATAAAGATCTTCGCTGGTGGGAAGTTGAATACCAAGAACCCGATGCATCCACCCACCATCAACGCAAGGATGACTCCAATAAACCACTGCGCGTTGAGAATCGCGGCGACCAAAAACAACCCACCCGCAATCGCGGCGATCCCCGCGCTCAACCCATCCATGTTGTCGATGAAGTTCATCGCGTTGGTGATCGCGACGATCCACATGATCGTGAGCGCGATGCTCAGCCAGCTACCGCCGGCGGGACCGTCGAGCATGGTCAGCAGCCGGGTGTCAAATGCGACCGTGAAAATGATCGCGGGGATCAGCATGATGACGAGCTTTGACCACGCGCCCATTGGTCGCCGATCGTCGATGAGTCCCAGCAGGTGCAGTCCAATGACGCATCCCAGCAAGCCCCATCCGAGTCCGACGCGGGATTGGAGATCGGTCCATACAGATTGGATGGGTTCGAGTGCGCCAGAAAACGCATCGGCTTCAAGGAACGACACCGCGAGCAGTCCCACGAGCATCGGGAGCCAGATCGCGAGAACGATTCCGATACCCCCGGTGTTTGGGATGCGCCTTGGAGCGGTCTTTATTTGCCCCTCGATCGGTGCAGAGTCTAATGCTCCAAGCTTTGTCCCAACCTTCAGCGCGACCCATGTCCCGATCAGGGAGAGTAGCGTTGCGACGGCGCAGAGGATGAGGAGCAATGTGACCATGGATCGAGTGTAGCGGATCGATAGGAAAGATGAGCAATGATGATTGCGAATCAACCCTGGATTGGATGATCAGAATCAATGAATCGTGGAGGGGGCTTCTTGAACACTTTGGTCCGCAGCGACATCGCGCCAAGCGAGAACAGGTACAGCAAGGTCATCACGATTGCGGACCCAACCACCATCCATACCGCTCGCCAGGGGTAAGGGCCGAGGACATCGATGATCGAAGCGGAATCGTGGTCTGCCGATCCGAGGTACGCGTAGTTGGTGCCAAGTATGATGTTGAGGATGAAGACCAAGATTGCAAACCCAACCCCTGTCGCGATCCCGAATAAGAGGTCACGCAAGTTCGGTCGATATCCCAGCGCGACGATGTCGTAGACCGCGACGCCGACGATCTGCAGATGATTGAGCCAATAGATCCAGAACGAGAGTGAGCCATGCCCCTCCTTGAGGAACGGCGTAAAGAATACCTGCGTGCTGAGCCCAAGCCCCCAGAACAGCGTCATCGCGCGTGCCCTTCTGTCTAGGGTCAGCATCGCCCACGCGACAATCCAAACCGTCCATCGGCACATATGCAAAGGCAGCGATTCCTGAAAGTCCCAATGTTCAGGAGTGAAACGGCGTACAAAGATGATCGACTGGGACACCACGATGAACCACCCGATCCAATGACGAAGCTTCCGCTCTTTGGATCGCCCCTCGTCCGTATTCTGAGAGAGCCATCGCCGACCAACGATGCACCAGAGCGCCATCAGCACGGCGCACACGCCGACAACAGTCCAATGCTGCGCGGACTGAACACGGAACTCATCCGCCCAGTTGTACGACGCAGCAGTCGATTGGATTTGGCTCATCATCGCTATCACGGTTTCAACCCTTGCGTTGAACGATCTTGCTCATGCGGATGCGTGTTCGTGCCGTAGTTGACCACACGCGGCTGCAATATCCCGCCCTCGACTCGCACGGATGTGACAGTTCACACCCGCTTCACGAAGCAAGTACTGGAACCGGTGCACATCGTCCGTGCTGGGTCGAGCAAACGACAACCCCTTGACCTCGTTGTACCGGATCAGGTTCACATTGGCGCGGAGGTCCTTGCAGACCTTCGCAAGCTCGATCGCGTGCTGGGATTGGTCATTGACACCACCAAGCAAGATGTATTCGAGCGTGATCTCGCGTCCGGTTTTGTTGAACCATTTCTTGCATGCGGCTTTGAGATCAATGATCGAGGTGAACTCTGCCCATGGGATCAACTCCCTGCGGAGCGTGTCGTTGGGCGCATGGAGCGAGAGCGCGAGCGTCACCGGGAGTTCCAGTTCATCCGCGAGTTTCTCGATTGCTTTGTGCATACCAACTGTCGAAATCGTAATCTTCCGCGCCCCGATGCCCATCCCCCAAGGCGCTGCGATCGTCCGCACCGCATCAACAACCGGTCGGAAGTTTGCGAGCGGCTCACCCATCCCCATAAACACCACATTGGAAATCCGACCCACGCCTTCAAGCTGGTTGAGTCTCCAGATCTGCTCGACGATCCTTCCTGCAGACAGGTTCCCATCCAGTCCACCGATCCCGGTCGCGCAGAACTTACAACCAACAGGGCATCCAACCTGCGAGGAGATGCACGCCGTGCGTCGGTCAGAATCCGGCGCGGGGATCATGACGCATTCTGTCTGCCGAGTCGTATCTGAGTACGGCATTTCCTGACCAAGAATCGGCAACCGTGATTCATGATCGACCCCCGCTTCGCGTGCATCGGTTGCGCCATCGCTCCATTCGATCAGTAGCTTCTGAGTGCCGTCCGTCGCGAGCTGGTGCGCGACCGTTGGACCACTGAGGAAAGCCATTTCGTTGTGGAGCGTTTGCCGATCCTGATTGGATAGGTTGCTCATCTGCATGGGGTCGACAACACCCATTAGATACACCCATTCGAGGATCTGCTTGGCGCGAAACTTGGGGAGCCCGCGTTCAAGACACCAGTCGGTGAGAGTCTCTGGTGTCATCGAGAAGAAATGGTGCTCAGGATGCTTCATGAGAGTCCGCCCGAAATGGTGAGCGGCACAGGGGTGTCCCCATACTGATCCGCGGTAATGGTGGGGGCCTCGATGGTGATTCGGCGGTCACGATGGTCCACGCCGTGTTCTTCCATGAGTCGCTTTAAAGTCAATGGCAAACCAAACTCGACCGATTCTTCCGAGATGTCAGCGAGGTGTAATGATGCGTCATGCTCGGTCACAAAGTGCTTGCAGATTTCTGAAACCAGATCCTCAGGCGCACTTGCGCCAGCGGTGAGCATGATGCGTTCATTGCCAGTCGGGTACCAAGACGGATCAAGCTCGGACACATCATCGATCAGCACGCTGCGTGTCCCAACATTCTCGCCGATCTCCATCAAGCGGACGGAGTTGGAGGAGTTCCTCGATCCCACCACAATCATCAGATCGCACTGAGGTGCAACGCGCCGCACCGCCTCTTGTCGATTCGTAGTCGCGTAACAGATGTCTTCGGTCGGCGGTGCTTTGATTTTTGGGAACGCCTCTTTGAGTGCGTCGATGATCACCCCAGCGTCGTCTGTTGAGAGGGTGGTTTGCGTGAGGTACACCAGTTTTTCTGGATCGTCAATCTTGAGACTCTTGATGCATTCGGGAGATTCGACGACCTGTGTTTGCCCCGGAGCTTCGCCCATAGTGCCAATGACTTCTTGGTGATTCTTGTGACCGATGAGCAGGATCTGGTAGCCCTGTCTCGCGTAGCGGATTGCGCGTGAGTGGACTTTGGTCACCAGTGGGCATGTCGCGTCGATCGCCGTCAGATTGCGTTGCTGTGCTTGGTCACGGAGTGATGGGGGGATGCCGTGGGCGCTGAAAATGACGATGCTCCCTTCGGGGACCTCGTCGAGTGATTCGACGAAGCGGACTCCGCGATCAATGAAGCGTTCCACGATGTGTCGATTATGAACAATTTCGTGGTAGACATAAAGAGCCTCTCCAGGAATCAACTCGAGCACCTGATCAACGACATCAATCGCCATTCGGACGCCGGCGCAGAAGCCTCTTGGGTTGACTAACACAATCTTCACAATTGTCCCTTCCTATCTACACGCATCAATACCCGCAATGGTAGCCGTTTTTTGAGCAAGCAAGCCCTAGACTATCTACGCAAAGCACCACTCCAGGAATCAACCATGAAAATGCGATTGTCTGCCTTACTCTGTCTCATCCTTCTGCCGCTTTCGAGCACCACTTTGTCCGCTCAGGTCAGCGAATCACAATCGGACAAGTCGTTCGCCGACGAGAAGATCATCAACGATTACGAAAGTACACGCATCGCAATGCGGAAGTACGGCAAAGAATCCGCACCTGCAACCAAAGACGGCTCGTTCCGACTCACCACGTACAACATCGAAAATCTCTTCGATGCCCACGACGATCCATCTCTGACAGGACGCAACGACGACGCGGACGAAGCCAAACCAGAACACCAACTCATCGCAACCGCGATGGCGATCCGTGCAGTCAACCCAGACATCCTGTGCATTGAAGAAGTCGAATCCGAACAGGCGCTGCTCGAATACCGCGATACCTATCTCGCGGATATGGGATACGAGCATGTCATTTCCATCGATGCAGGAAACGATCGCGGCATCGAGAACTCCGTGCTCTCGCGATTCCCAATCACCAACGCAAAGAACTGGCCAAACAAACCACTCGGTGGCGTGCACCCAGAAAAATACGGCAACAACAAAAACTGGTACGCCGGCGAGCCAATCGCGTTTCGCAGATCACCCATGATGGTCGATGTCGCAATCCCAAACGCTGACGGGAACGATTCATGGACACTGACGCTTTTTGTCATGCACCACAAATCAGGGTTCTACAACAGCTATTGGAGAGAAGCAGAAGCGAAAGGCACGCTTGAACTGATCCAAGATGTGCTCAAATCAGATACAGATCGAGCCGTCGTCGTGTTGGGAGATTTCAATGCTCAAGTCACCGACGAGTCCGTGCAAACCTACCTCAGAGCAGGCTTTGTGGATATCTTCGCGAATCACGAAGAGGATCGTCAGTCAATCACGCATGAATCAGGGCGCCGAATTGATCTGATTCTTGCAAACGACGCTGCGATCAAGCAAATGGACACCGAACACGCGTTTGTCTACGGCACCGCAGCTCGTCCGGATGGGACCAGTTGGAGAGATCTGGAGACATTCGATGGATACGCATCAGACCACTATCCAGTCAGCGTGGATATGAAGAACTGATTCAAATGTCGGCTTTTTCGACGCAACGCAACTGAACGGTGCATTCTCTGATAGACTTCCGTAATAGAAATTGGAGATTTTGAGTACCGCGTGTAGAATAAGGGCCCTTCCAAATGATCGGCGGGCCAGTGAACCGGGATCGTTGATGACCAACACACGACCCACGATGTGAAAACGAGGCAGGACGCATGAGTGACATCAAACCTTGGCAGATCATCTTGATCATCGCAGCGATTGTGGTGCTCGCATTCACCGGATGGAGAATGCTCAACAGCAACTCAATCGACAGCCCCAACGGGCACATGACTGTTGATGTCATCACGGGTCAGCTGTACCTCGTGCAAAAAGGCAAAGCCAAGGGCATCATGTATCCCGCAAAGCATCCAGACACAGGTGACCGTACGCTTTACCCAGTAAATGAGATTGACGACTCAGGAAAATGGGAACTCCACCCGCGTACAGGTGACAGTATTCCGAGGGACATTCGTGATCGGTCTTCAGCACTTGGATCTGGTCTTAGTATCAAGATCCTTGATGAAAAACCAATCGTCTATGTGATCAAGAAATAGAAACTGTTAGAGAAAAGCATTTCACTGTAGGAGATTCCAATGAATCGACAGAGCAAAGCATTTACGCTGATTGAACTCTTGGTCGTGATCGCGATCATCGCACTGCTGATCGGGATTCTCCTTCCCGCACTTGGGCAGGCGCGTGCAAGCGCACAGAATGTCGTTTGCAAATCCACAATGCGTGGGATTGCAAACTTGAACGGCATGTACGCGAGCGAAAACAGAGAGTACTACTCGAGCCCAGTAAACATCGGAACAAAGTACACCGGATTCGTTATTGGTGGGTCGGATAACCCAGGTATCCACTGGGGGACCGAGGAGCTTGTCGGAAACTCAACTTCTTACACTCCGACAACCACACAGGACTGGATCTCGACGATCGCAGGTGAATCACTCGGATTCTCCACGAATCGAGCTCAACGCACACGCGATATCTTCGGTTCGCTTGGCTGCGCGAGTGCAAGCGTCTTCAATGACTTCGTGTATTCTGGAGACAACCCAGCGGATCTCGATGAGTTTGACGAAACCGCTCAGGATGGCATCAAGCAGGTCAGCTACCTCATGCCATCAGGATTTGCGCATGTCAGCACTGAAGACGTCGGATACCTCAGATCGTTGGTCGAAGCTGGGCGTCCCGCGCAAGCACGCGTGCAGAGCATGCTTTCACACAGAAACAACCCACAGCAACCCAAGGGCTTCCGTCACCGCATGGATCGTGTGGGTATCAGTGCATCAAGCAAGATCATGTTTGCTGACGGGACTCGTTACTGGACCGACGCTGACGGATTGGACTTTGATCCAAGCTTGAACCCAATCCTGTCAAGCGGAACCAGCGGTTATGGCTCATTCACATCCTCATCCCCGATCTTTGACGGTTCAACTGCTTACGGCCGTTCATTCGGTGCTGCATCGGATACCGGAAACAACCTGAAACTTTCGTACCGTCACGCTGAGACAATCAATGTCGCTCGTTTCGACAGTTCGGTTGGATCGATGGATCAGATCGAGTCCTACACAGATCCGAACCCATGGTTCCCTACCGGTACCCTCTGGAACGACACCAACGCAACAGCGGAATCGGTGGCGTTCATGGAAGAGCAAACCAACGGCCGTCCAAATCCGAAAATCAACTGATCTCGTTGTAGGCCGATAACAAATCAAATCAGCGCCCCTCACATCTGAGGGGCGTTTTTGTTTGCCATTTGGTAGGAGTTGTCCCCTATATCTCAAGTTTCTTCTTCACGCAAGCTTCATTCTTGAAAATTTGTCTCCATTTGCCCTCACGACTATGGTATTATCATGGTTCGAAACCGACCGGAGAATGGGTGTTTCCGCGTTCCTGACCTGTTCAAGTAGACATCCATCCGCCGTAAAGAATCGTACCTATCGTTCAGAGAGAACTTTAGAGTAAAAACACGAACTGGAGAGAAGAACAATGAAAATCGCAATCGCAGCCATCGCTGGCATCGCAGTCGCCGCAAACGCAGGCGTGACCATCAACGAAGTCCTTGCTTCAACCCCAAGCACCGACACTGAGTTCATCGAACTCTACAACACAACCGGCGCTTCAATCGACCTCACAGGCTGGAGCATCGAGCTCTGGGACTCAGACGCTGACAGCTCAGGCTTCGGCGGTGCTGACGGCGGTGCTCCTTACGCACTCTCAGGCTCAATCGCTGCTGGTGGTTACTTCACCCTCGGCAACGCTCAGTCGCAAGCATTCCTCAGCTACACAGCTGACATCACAATCGGTGCAAACTCAATCGAAAACAGCTCGTTTACCATGATTCTTCGTGATGCAAGCAACGCTGTTGTCGAGTCGGTCTTTGTTTCCGACAATGTCGCAGATGTTGCAAACATCGCCGGCACCCCAATCACCCCTGACTTCGTCGTCGGTCCTGATGGTACATTCCTCCCAGCTGGTTTCTACCGCGTTGGTGACGGCAGCTCAAACATCGCATTCCTCGAGTTTGACCAAACCCCAGCATCAGCAACCGCTGGTTACGCAAACCTCGCTAATCGGTGATGACAATCGCGTATTCAGATCGCTCTGATCTGACTTGCGATTGGTTCAAAGATTCTTGATCCCGCCGTCCATTATTGGGCGGCGGGTTCTTTTTTACCTATGCTGATCTGAACCCCAGAGGAGAGATCTCAATGTCCACACAGCAAGTCCTTGATTGGCTCCAAACCAACGAAGAACAATCCATCGAGCGATTCATGGATTGGCTCCGCATCCCATCAGTCGGAACAGATTCAAAGCACGACGCGGACACAGCAAAAGCCGCGGATTGGGCAGCTGATCATCTCAAAGCGTCTGGGTTTAGTGTGGAGATCAAGCCCACTGGTACAGCAGAAGACCCCGGTCAACCGATCGTCCTTGCAACGAGTCCAGGAGACGCGGATTACACAGGTCCGCATGTCCTGTTCTACGGCCACTACGATGTCCAACCCGCCGACCCGATCGAACTCTGGGAATCAGCCCCGTTCGAACCGATCCGCAAGCCCGCTGAAGGTGCGATGGGTGAACGCATCGTCGCACGAGGCGCATGCGACGACAAGGGGCAGGTCATGATGTTCCTCGAAGCAATGCGGGGCTGGTACGAATCTACCGGAAAACCTGGTGGGGGTGTCAAGTACACAGTGCTCCTTGAAGGTGAAGAAGAATCCGGCTCCGTCAATCTCGAGCGATTCGTCGAAGACAACAAAGAAATGCTCTCGCAGACCGATGTGTGCCTCATCTCAGATACAGGGATGCTGGGACGAGGGAAACCAGCAATCACCTACGGCGTGCGTGGACTCACCTATCTTGAAGTCATCCTCACAGGTCCAGACCAAGATCTTCACTCCGGACTCTGGGGTGGACGCGTTCCGAACCCAATCAACGAACTCGTCAAGGTGCTCGCCCAACTCTGGGACCAAGATCGCAAGGTGACCATCCCCAACTTCTACGAAGGTGTTCGCGACCTCAAAGATTCCGAACGCAAGGAGTGGGAATCGCTCGGCGTAGATCCTGTTAAAGCTCTCCAGGGCATCGGTATGCCCGCAGAAGCAAATGTTGGTGAGAAGGGGTTCTCAGCAATCGAACGCGAATGGGCGCGCCCGACCTGCGATCTCAATGGGATCATCGCAGGATACACAGGACCCGGCGCGAAAACCGTGATCCCGTCGCAAGCAAGCGTCAAGCTGTCATTCCGTTTGGTTGACGATCAAGATTCCGAGAGAATCGCAGAATCTGTGATCGCATGGTTCCATGAACGCACACCTCCAGGGTGCACATGGGAGTTCATCAACCATGGAGGAGGTGCTCCAGCAACTTGTGCGACAGAGTCCGCGCCGCTCCAAGCAGCTTTCCGAGCGATCGGAAAGGCGTGTGGCATCCAGCCCGCAATGATCAAATCAGGCGGGTCAATTCCTGTCGCAGGCTTGCTCAAGACAACCGTGGGATTGGAAACAATCTTCATGGGATTCGGTCTTGAGGATGACCGTGTGCATTCACCGAACGAGAAGTTTGAGCTCGACTGTTTCCGGATGGGAGCAAAGAGTCATGCCGCCTTGGTGGAAGAACTGCTCAACTCCTGATCGGAGTGGGCTTGGGCAACTGCCGTAACAGCATTGTCTACTGAGTCACTCATCGTGTGAGTGTCATCGTCTTCCTCGTCATCAGCCGGGATTTGTCCCTTGATTTCAGCAAGGTGGAGTGCTTGCTGGTTCTGTAGAGTCTCGACGCGATGGCGCAAATCGTGCAGGGTGGTCTCATGCCGGATGACATTGCCATAGACCGAATACAGGCACAGCACGCTGACGGCGGACGCCAAAGCGGTGATGAGCACAATCATGGTCCCTGAGTCGATCATTCTGTTGATATGATCGGACGATTCCCTAAGAAACTTTCGATCATGCAACAAGAATGTCCTCGAAGATGTAGAATCTGAGATCGACCTCTGAATTGGGCGTCGGGAAGGGCAAGAGATCCGTTGGATCATCGCGTGTACAGGAGGCTGGTCCGTTGCATAGTTGGAAGTGTGTGCTGAATCTGGTATCCGGACTGGTTCTGTTGATCGCCCTGAGTTCGCTTGCGCACGCTCAGACGGGGGAAGACTCCTCCGCGGCCCTCGATCCTCAAGGCACCGGAGAAGTCCAACTGAGCATCCTCAATCTGGGTGTCGGTGGAATGATCCGATCCGGGGACTGGGCAGGAATTCAAGTCCAGATGCTCGATCAGGGATCGGCACCACGCGAGGTTATCCTCCGTGTCACCATTCGAGACACCGATGGGGATGACGCGCAGTACGATCGAGTGGTCAGCGCCAATCCGGGATTGCCTCAGAGTTTCTGGTTGTACTGCTGGGTCCCTTTCCAGTTTGGACAAGCGTCCTTCGAGATTCATGCGTTTGAAGCTGTCGAGTCAGGGAGCGCAGAATCCGGTCAGCTTGGGTACCGCGCAGGACGGCTGTTGGGAACCGATTCTCGCTACAACCCGATGATGCAAGAGCCTTGGATCGGGCTCGCGGCAATGGTCGGCACTCGACAGCTCGGGATCGATCAATACGGCACAACCATCGACAGCGGAACTTGGCAACTCCTCGGACATGAACTCCTGCGAGTCGCACCAGGATTGACGACCACTTCACTCCCCGATCGTTGGCAAGGGCTGGTGCCGTTTGATTCTCTCATCTGGGGAAGCTCAACACTCCGCGACCATGACCCATCCACACTCTCGCCAGAGCGTGCTCGCGCCATCCGCTATTGGATTCAACAAGGCGGGCACCTTGTGGTGGTCATGCCACCATCCGACGATCCTTGGTTCTCAGGTGGACACCCTCTCCGAGATATCCTCCCCGAAATCGAAAGACCAACTCGACACGATGGTGTTGACTACGAAAGCATCCGTCAACTCATCACCGAGTCCAAGGACATCACGCTCCCTGACAACGGCACATACACGACCTTTACGCCAGCGGATGACGCGCAGACCGACGCCGCGATCCCGATTCTCAAAACCAGGGATGGAGAGGTCATCGCGATCCGCCGCATCGTTGGTTCAGGGATGGTGACTGTGGTCGGGATCGATTTCGGTAACGGCGAACTCCGAAGACTCGGACTCCCTGACCCAGAATCCTTCTGGCACCGGATTCTCGGAATGCGTGGTGATATCCAACGCCCAAGCGAGATGAATGAGCAGCTCCTCTCAGATGTCCGATCACGCAATGTGCTCGAGTTTGATTCAAATATCTCAGGTGAAATCGCAAAGACCGGACGCGCCATCCAAGGCGTGTTCTTTGGACTGATTGTGTTTTTGCTGTATTGGATCATCGCGGGACCAGGCGGGTTCGCACTGCTCAAAAAATTTACCAAGAGCCAGCACGCGTGGGTTGGGTTTGTGCTCATGATCTCCGTGTTTACCGCATTCTCTTGGCTCGGCGCGTCTTTGCTCAGACCAAAGCAAGTCAACAGCACGCACCTGACGCTCTTTGAACAGGTCTACGGCCAACCAACCAGCAGAGCTCGTTCATGGATGAGTGTGATGCTCCCGAGCTATGGACAGTCCGAGGTAGCACTCCGCGACCGTGCAGACAACGCGCCGGTTTCGAACCGTATGGCAAACCTGCTCACGCCTTGGCAACCAAGCACCTCATCAGCATCAATTGTCTCTGGATTCCCTGACAATACCGGATACCGCATCGAGAGTCGTAGCCCAGAATCGATCCGTGTCCCAACCCGTGCGACAGTCAAAGACTTCCGAGCAGACTGGGGTGGCGTGAGCGATTGGTCGATGCCTCATCCCGTGATTGATGCGGAAGTATTTCAAGAATCCGCACTCGAACTGATCGGAACCGAAGTCCACGGCGAAATCGAACACGCTCTCCCAGGAGAACTGAAAGATCTCGTATTCATCATTGTTTCGCAGCAAACACCGATCCGCCCAATCGGGCAAGGACTGGGGAGCTCGATGATCTCTCGCGTGACAACATGGTCGCCATTGGTGCCAGGCGGAGGGTGGGGGCCTGGTGAGGTTTTGAACCTGCGTGATTACACACGCATATCCGAAGAAACGCGGAACTCATCGAAAGGCGATTTCTTCACCTCAGTGATTGAGCGAGGCGTCGATTCATTGAGTATTCAAGGTCCAAAGGGTGATGTGATGGATCGACTCGTCGCGGCACGATTGATCTCGCAGTTCCAGCCCCCAAGATTCGGGATGCTGACTGATCCGGTTGGAAACAAACTTGCGCACCGCAGGCAGCTTCATGGGTGGGATCTTGGGAAGTGGTTCACGCAGCCATGCTTCATTGTGATGGGGGTGCTCGAAGTCGATGCAAAGAACGCTTCCAGTGAAGGTTCCCCTGTACCGTTGTTTGTTGATGGAAAGCAGATCCCAACTTCTGGCAAGACACTGGTGACATGGATTTATCCATTCCCTGCAAATCCACCAAGATACTCCGGGGTTTTTGATCCGGAAAATGAAGACGAGTGATATTCTGATGATTGATTCAGCAGCGAACACGCTGCGATAGGATTCTGACTATGCCGATGATTGAAACAATCAACCTGACTAAACGCTACGGCGAACTCACCGCGCTGAACTCACTCAACCTCACTATTAATGAGGGCGATTGTTTCGGATTCATCGGCCCCAACGGTGCCGGGAAAACAACGACAATCAAAGTCCTCGCGACCTTGCTCAAGCCATCATCAGGTCAAGCCCAGATCGCGGGATTGACCGTAGGGTACCAGAACCGACAGATCCGCCCGCTCATCGGGTATGTCCCCGACTTCATGGGCGCGTATCAAGACATGGTTGTGCATGAGTATCTTGAGTTCTTTGCCGCGGCATACAACATCAACGGGATGCAACGCAAGAAGGTTGTCAACGATGTCCTCGAACTCACCGATCTGACCTATAAACAAACCGCAGAAGTGAACGGCTTATCACGCGGCATGCAACAACGGCTGAGCATCGCACGCGTGCTGCTGCACGACCCCAAGGTCCTGCTGATGGATGAGCCTGCATCCGGACTCGATCCGCGTGCACGCATCGAGATCCGCGAACTCCTCAAGGAACTCAAGAAGATGGGCAAGACCATCTTGATCTCATCGCACATCCTCCACGAACTCGCAGAACTCTGCAACACTGTGGGGATCATCGAGAAGGGCGAGCTTCTTTTCAATGGCACGGTTGATGAGATCCTCAGAAGAGCAAAGGTTGGCCATGTCATCCATGTCGGTGTTGCGGAACGATTGCAAGACGCCGCGAAGGTTCTCCAGACCATGCCAGGGATCGAGAAAGTCTCCATCGTACAAGGGGACGGCACCGCTCACGGTGGGGGAACTGGACAACTCATCCATGCCCAGTTTGATGCGCGTATGGGAGGTGACTTTACAGACATCCCCAATGTGCTCGTCAACAACGGGCTCCGAATGACGCATTTCCAAGAAGAACCCGTCAACCTCGAAACCGCATTCATGCGATTGACCAAGGGGCTGGTGCAATAACAGAATCGAACTCAGGGACACCCCTCGCCGTATGATTCGAGGAAAGCGCTGATGTCCAAGAAATTAAAGTTGCCGTCGCCGTTGAAATCTGCGGCGGGATCTTGTGATGCAAACAAATTCAGGAACTCAGAAACATCGAGAAAGTTCAAACTGCCGTCCCCATTGTAATCCGCAGGGCAGATGAACTCCCATCCTTGGAATAAAGGCTGAACACCAATAATGTTGAAGTCTCCTTGATCGGTCTGGAGCAACCCGGAACCGAATGGATCAAGTTGCCAGTTGAAATCATTGAGCCCAGTCGAGATCTTTGGCATGAAGTCCCACGATTGGTCGAGATCAATTCCAAGGATGACAAAGTGCTCCGGTTGGAATGGCAAACCTGTCCCGAACGCATCGTTCTGATCGTAGGTAAAGGTTGAGAGTGCGAATGGATCCAGATGATTCAGAATCTGTGGTGGGCCGAGTTGTGGATCGCCATAGGCATACACCGCCATGTCAAATCCTGCGTTGATAACCGCGAAGGTATCAAACCCAATTGGGTCGAGCGCCATGTATCTGCGATCAGGATCGATATCGAGTTCGCCTCCTGGAAGATCGATCATCGCTACCCGCCCAAACATCGACGGATGAGGCACCGAGTTGTATGCGAGCCTGCTTGCGCGACCACATTGGACAACTTCAACGCAGAGCACATCGGCATCCCAGAAATCTCCATCACAAATGGTGCCGGCTGGGACAGCGACACGCCAATCATCAGTGATGCCATTCGCGATTTTGGTCATGGTTGTACAAATCACCGCGGTACCTGCTTGCGAACCATTTTTTTGAACAACTCGAATCCAGGTTGATCGAATAGCACCGATTGGATCTAGAGAGTGCTTACAGGTAATGGTGTTGTTCTGAGCATTCCAAGTAAACTTGTTCTCAAACCATCCATCAACCGTTTGTGCAAAGTTGATATCTGCAATCGCAGGGGTTGCAAGTGAGACTGTGAATAGTGATAAAGCGATGGCGTGCGTACTCGTCATGACATACTCCTTTGTCTTGTGCGGTTTCGTTCAAAAGTTGAATCATGAAGCGGAGAAATGTATACAGCAAGTCTACTTTCAGGCGATGTGCAATGCAAGGGTGCTTTTTATCGGAAATCGAAAATCGTTCTTGATGTTTCGTGAAGGGCCAAAACGGTGCATGATGGCGCAGCAGCAACGGAATTTTGCGGTGACAATCGTGCTGAGTTGAGGTCTTGAGCAATCCATTCTGCCCACCGACTGCAGATCATGATCTAGAGCAATGCAGCCTGAACAGGAAGGGTGTGTATCAAAGAAGCGGCATCCATCCACACCGGGTATCATGCCGTAGAACTTTAATGGAGATTCTATCAATGAACAGTTTGCTGCTGGCTTTACTCTTTGCTTCCTCAAGCGTCGCACTCGCCGCTCCTCCAGAAACCAAATCTATCCCGGAAACCGACACCATCCACGGCGATACCGTTGTTGATGAGTATCGCTGGCTCGAAGGCGACAACTCAAATCCCGAAAACATGGGTCTAGTCAATGACGATGTCGCGACATGGACCGATGGACAGAATGGGTACACACGATCCATGCTTGACAACCTCCCTGGACGCGCCGCTCTGGAGAGCCGTTTGCGTGAACTGATGGAAGTACCCTCGATTGGTTCACCAAGCGTCTATGGCACTCGATACTTCTACTCACGGCGCGAAGGCTCACAGCCACAAGCTGTTCGCTATGTCCGCGAGGGGCTCAACGGTGATGAGCGTGTATTGCTCGATCCTCTGACCGTCGACAGCACAGGCTTGACGACAATCTCATGGACACAACCAAACGAAGACGGCTCGTTGATGGCATTCGGCATGTACAAGTCGGGCGACGAGAACTCAACGCTGTATGTGATGGATGTTGACACTGGAGAATGGTTCGCAGATGAAATCCCCGGAAAGGTCAACTTCTCTGGGTGGCTCCCCGATTCGTCCGGGTTCTTCTATCAGCGATTGGAGAACATCGACGACGCGTATTCCTCTGTCATGAAGCTCCACAAACTGGGCACACACCATCGACAAGACCAACAACTCTTCCGTCAGAAAGACATCGAGTTCTTCTACGGCAACCAGAACAAATCCGATGCTGAACTCGAAGCACTCAAAACCACTTGGGGTCCTTTCGGCATGCCTTCAAAGGATTGCCGATGGATGACTGTCGGATATTGGACCGGAACCGCGGGACTTGATCTTTGGGTTGCCGATCTTTCCGAATGGTTCCGCACAGGAGAACTCAACCTCGTCCCAATGGCAATCGGAAAGATGGGAGGCATCGGAGGAGCTCACTACGACGGCGATCGTATGTTCCTCCAGCACTCATTCGATGCCCCAAACGGCACCATCTCGATGATTGACCTGTCAAATCCGAGCTTCGCCAACTGGGAAACGATCGTGCCTCATGATGACAACCTTGTGA
>JARGNC010000043.1 GCA_029212425.1 Phycisphaerales bacterium | reverse complement strand
AATGTCCAGTTGCTCGTGAAACGATGATCCGCTCGAACCTCCGTCTCGTTGTTTCGATCGCCAAAAACTACAACAACCGTGGATTGCCCCTCAACGATCTGATCGAAGAGGGCAACATTGGTCTGATGCGTGCCGTCGAGGGGTTTGACCCCGCTCAGGGCGCTCGGTTCAGCACCTACGCGAGTTGGTGGATCAAGCAAGGCATCAAGCGTGCGTTGATCAATGCAAACCAGCCGATCCATATTCCGGCATACATGGTTGAGTTGATTGCGAAGTGGAAGATGCATGCTCGCCGGATTCAATCTGAAACTGGTCATGAGCCGAGCATTCAAGAGCTCGCTGAAGCGATGGATCTTCCTGTGAAGAAAATCTTGATCATCAAGCGTGCTGTCAAAGCGTTCAGTGCGCCAAACCAAGCTCCATCCGGAAGCGACGGCGATATGGTCGGACTGGGCGAACTGATCGCGGATTACCGCGTCGGTACTGCTGAAGAGCAAACACTCGAGTCCGAAGAACTCGGTATTCTGCGCCAGTTGATGGAGACCATCGACGAGCGTGAAGCACAGATTCTTCGTTTGCGTTTCGGTCTTGATGGTGCTGAGCCATTGACACTCAAAGAGATCGCAGCGGATGTTGGGATCTCTCGTGAGCGTGTGCGTCAGATCATCGAGGAGTCGCTGTCGCGTCTCCACGAGCGGATCAGTGATGACAAGCCGAGCCAGTTCTACCGTCGTGATGACGCGTTCGAGAACTTGGACAAGCCGGAGCCAAGCGAGAGCCGTCGGTTTGTTGGAGACTCACAGTCCGCAACCGCTGCTGGCTAAGAGGGCTTTGTTCAAATCCAATCCGAATAGCAACTATCAGGCCAATCCAATCCGGATTGGCCTGTTTCATTGCTGGACTGGTTTCTCGGCTACGATTCAACCCGATATCCCAGGAAGCGGGCAGCGCATGGAATAGTGGTCTGCGTTGTGGGGTTGTTGAAAGACCCAAAGTCGGTCAGATATGGACATGAACGGAGATCAGATTTGTCTAGCGAAACTACTACAACAGTTCACAAGGTTGTGATTATTGGATCGGGTCCTTCTGGATGGACCGCCGCGATTTATGCTGCTCGTGCGAATCTTGACCCGGTTGTGTATGTCGGCGTTGCGAAGCAAGACCCTGGACCTGTGCTCCCTGGCGGTCAGCTCATGCTCACGACTGATGTCGAAAACTACCCCGGATTCCCGGAAGGGATCGCGGGTCCTGAGATGATGATGAAGTTTGAAGAGCAGGCACGCCGATTCGGGACCCAAGTGGTCGGGGAGGACATCACCAAGTGTGAGTTCTCCAGCGATGGCACACCGCATACGCTCCACACCTCTGGCGGTAAGACGATCAAAGCAAACGCGGTGATCATCTCGACCGGTGCAACAGCGAACTGGATCGGTCTCGACTCAGAAATGATGCTCGCGCAGAGCGGTGGTGGGGTCAGCGCTTGTGCAGTGTGCGACGGCGCACTCCCGATGTTCCGCGACCAGCATGTTGCGGTTGTGGGGGGTGGCGATTCTGCGATGGAGGAAGCAACCTTCCTCACGAAGTTTGCATCCAAAGTTTCCGTGATCCATCGTCGAGACGAACTCCGCGCCAGCAAGGTGATGCAAGAGCGGTTCCTCGCGAAGGAGAACGCGGAAGTTCTTTGGAACAAGGGTGTGATTGAATGTCTATCGACCCCAGACCAGCACGGCAACGAGAAGATCCACGCGGTGAAGCTCAAGGACACTGTGACTGGTGAAGAATCCGAGCTTGCGATCAAGGGGTTGTTTGTCGCGATTGGTCATCGGCCGGCAACCAAGTTCTTGCAAGATTCGGGTCTGCAGTTTGATGACTCAGGATACATCGAGCTGAAAACAAGATCGAGCAAGACCAACATCGAAGGAGTCTTCGCGGCGGGTGATGTCGCGGACTCGACTTACCGACAAGCGATTACCGCATCCGGGATGGGGTGTGCTGCGGCGCTTGATGCGGAGCATTGGCTGGCATCCAAAGACTTGATCTGATCGATTGACCAAACCTGTACAATGCCAAATCAGTATAAAGAAGGAGGGCACCCGTTTGGGCGCCCTCTTTTTTATGGTTCTATTTGATTGATCGGATTAGTTTTCTTCGTATTCAGCGAGCCGTTCTTCGAGTTCGGCGACTGCGTTTGTGCCGCCTTTCTCGTCATCGACCTTGGCAAGCTCGATCGCTTTCTTTTGCCATTTGATTGCCGAGACGGTGTCGCCTGTTTTGTGCATCGCGAGTGCGTAGGTGTCGATGATTCCCCAGTCTTCCCATTCACTCTTGGTGCATGCCATCGCGGCTGCGGCGAGTGCTGTCTGGTAATCCTTCATACCGATTTCTTCGGCTGGTGAGTTGAGAAGCATCCATGCGACGGCGTTGAGTCCGCCTGAATCGTCGGCGAAGTGATCGTTGATCAGGATGTTCCCGATCTTGCGTGCGGTCTCGATGTTCTCACCTTTTTGCAGTGACGAGGCCATGGTTTGGAATCCTGCCATGAGGACTTGGTTGTTCCAAGCTTCTTTGCCTGCAGTTTCGCTGTCAAACTCTCCAGCGACGACCGCTTCGAGTGGTTCGTCGATTTGCATCGGGTGTCCGATCCATGCGATCTTTGAGTTGCCATCAACAATGAACGCTGCGGGAATCCCGCCTTGACCTGCGGCGGTCATCCAGTTGTCTGCCATTGAGCTACCATCTTCGACAGCAACTGTGTAGCCCATCCGATCGCCTTGCTTTGCAACGAACTTCTCGACCATCTCCATGCGTTCTTGGCCTTTTTCTCGCTCCCAGACATTGACACCGATGAAGCGGACATCTTCGCCGTAGTCTGCTTGGATCTCAGTCAGGTGTGGGAATGCTGCGATGCACGGTCCGCACCAGGTTGCCCAGAACTCCACAACATAGACCTGGCCTTCTTCGAAGGAATCGACCGAGTCGCCTTTGACAAACTTTGCGATGCTCAGCTCTGGTGCTGACGATCCAATCCAGAGTTCTGGTTTTTTCAGATCTGGGATGAGGTCTTCGAGGGTTTCTTTCTCAACAGCTTTGCCCTCTGGAGCATTGAACGCGACTGCTGACGATGGGACTCCTGCGAGGACTGCAAAGCCGCTCAATGCGGCGATCATGGTGGTGGTGTATTTCATGGAAACTCCGATTGCGATCCCGTAGTTCCATGCCGACGCCGGTTGGAGAGGATCTGAGTCTTGTTGGTGGGGTTATCTACAGATTGTACCAACTCTTGGATCGGTCGGTTGCTTCCATAGATATTGATTGGGGATGAAATTGGCTGTTATTTGGGCAGATCCGCTTCGCCGATGAGGCGGAAACCCTTGTTCCTCAGGATCTGACCAGCGAGGGTCTGGTCGTCCACAGCGATCGCGATGGTGGGGGCTCCGCCCGTATCGAGCATCAATGCGTACGCGAACGCGATGTTCATCTCGACGCCGAGGAGGTATAGGCAGAGCTTTGAGAGGGTGTGACCTTCGGAGAGTTCAACGACAAGGACCTCGTGCTCTGCAAACGCGAGTCCGTCTTCTTTGAGCATCCGTCTTGCGACATGCGCGTGGTTGGTGATCAATCGGACAACCGCATGATCGGACGCTTCATGGACGGAAATCGCACAGATCTGGCACTGAGATGCTTCATCGAAGTTCTCGACGAGGTCGAGCATCTTTCCGACTTTGTTGGGTAAAAAAACGCTGAACTGGACCATCGTCGGCGGAGAGAAACACGAAGTCGTGTCGAGTGGGCATCCTGCTTCGCTCATGTCGTTCTGATCTCCGGCTTAGTCGCATCGTTGAAAGATAGATTGAACCATACAAACAATGCTTTCGCAACCCTTGAGATCGAAAGTAGACCAAGAAATGGTGTTTCGATGTGAATTACTAGGATAACCGGGCGATATTCGCTGAGCGAGCTTATGCGGAGAAGCTCGATCCACAGCCGCAACTGCTGGTCGCGTTGGGGTTGTTGAATACGAACCCTCTACCCATGATCTCATCCTTGAAGTCGACTGTGACGCCGCTCAGGTAGAGGAGACTCTTTGGGTCCACAATGACCTTGATCCCGTGTTGTTCAAACACTTCGTCTGAGTCCTTCTGAGTCTCCGTGAGGTCTAGGAGGTAGCTGAAACCTGAGCAGCCGCCGCCTTTGACACCGACGCGGAGACGGACCTTCTCTGGGTCGAGCTCTTGCTTCTCGATGATGCCACGGATTTCGTTCGCGGCGAGTTCAGAGATGATGACCGAGTCTTGTGCGGTTGGGGATTCAGTGGACATGGTGACCTCAGTTTCTTGACTGTGACGAGCAATCGTCTCCAGTGGTATCTACGAATTCTATCGGCGTCCGGTTCGTTGTACTTGAACGCGGATCAGTTGTTGTGCTTGGCTTTGTAGTCCGAAATAGCTGCTTTGATCGCGTCTTCTGCGAGAACAGAGCAGTGGATCTTTACTGGTGGGAGGCTGAGCTCTTCGACGATCTCGGTGTTTTTGATTTCGAGTCCTTCGTCGAGCGACTTGCCTTTGAGCCATTCGGTCGCGAGCGATGAGCTTGCGATTGCAGAACCACAACCGAAGCATTTGAACTTCGCGTCCTCGATGACTCCGGTGGAGTCGTTGACTTTGATCTGGAGCTGCATGACATCGCCGCACTCTGGAGCGCCGACGAGCCCTACCCCGATCTCTGCGGACTCTTTGATTTCTTTTTGGGTCCCGAAGGTCCCAACATTGCGTGGGTTTTCGTAGTGGTCGATTACTTTTTCGCCGTATGCCATTGTGCACCTCTCAGGTGGTTGTGTTCTATCTGGTGAACCCTTGGTTGGGTTGTTTTATTTCAATCGTCAGCTCCGGAGGGGGCTGACTCAATCAGTGTGCTGCCCATTCGATCTTGGAGATGTCGATCCCCTCGTTGTGCATGTCGTAGAGCGGCGAGAGATCGCGGAGCTTCTTGACCGCTTCGATGATTTTGTCTGCCGCGTAGTCGATCTGCTCTTTGGTGGTCCAGCGCCCCATCGAGATGCGGAGCGATGAGTGTGCGAGGTCGTCGCCGACACCCAGTGCTTTGAGGACATAGCTTGGTTCAAGCGATGCGCTGGTGCACGCGGAACCGGAGCTGACCGCGATTTCCTTGATCGCCATCATCAGGGATTCTCCTTCGACGAAGCCGAATGAGATATTGGTGATGTGGGTGAGGCGACGGTCACGAGCACCGTTGACCTGGACAACATCGAGTGCGTTCTCGATCTTGGATTCGAGTTCGTTGCGGAGGACGAGGAGGCGTTCGCGTTCGTCGTCCATTGTTTGTGCGCAGAGTTCACACGCTTTGCCGAGTCCGACGATGCCGGTGACATTGAGGGTTCCTGAGCGGAATCCGCGTTCTTGACCGCCGCCTTCTTGGAGTGCGGTCAAGCGGATGCGTGGCTTACGACGGCGGACATAGAGAGCGCCGACACCTTTGGGGCCGTACATTTTGTGACCAGAGAGTGAGAGCAGGTCGATGTTGTCGGTCTTGACATTGGTTGGCATTTTGCCGACCCATTGGGTTGCATCTGTGTGGAAGACCACATTTTTGCTGTGGCAGAGTTCGCCGATCTCTGGGATCTCGTTGATGGTTCCCAGTTCGTTGTTTGCCCACATGATGGTGACGAGGATGGTGTCCTCGCGGAGTGCGTCTTCGATCATCGCGCGTGTGATCAAGCCGTCTGGTCCTGGGGCGAGGTAGGTGACATCGAAGCCATCCTTTTCGAGACGCTTACAAGGATCGAGCACGGCTTTGTGTTCGTGAATCGCGGTGATGATGTGACCGCGACCTGTTTCCCCGGCAGGCTTCTTCGCGTACATGTTCGCAGCGCCCTTGATCGCGAGGTTGTTGGACTCGGTTGATCCTGAGGTGAAGATGATCTCTTTGGAATCCGCGCCGATGAGATCAGCAATTTGTTGGCGTGCAGTCGAAACACCTTTTTCTGCGGCCCAGCCGTAGCTGTGGTTGCGAGAACCAGGGTTGCCAAAGGTTTCTGTGAAGTAAGGCATCATTGCTTCAACCACGCGAGGATCACATGGGGTCGTCGCGGCATGGTCAAGGTACATAGGGAGTGTCACACTCATTTGTTTATCCTCATTGTATTACGCCCGGGGCGAAATAAGGACCTTGAGGTCCTGAGTCTTAGAATCATTCTATTCACTGAGATTGTAGTCTTGGTCGGTGTATGGAGCAATGGATTTTTCATTGCAGGGATCGGAAATACGGATGGTGAGAGTCTTCTGATTCGCAGGGGTAGGTGGATATCGCTGCGAGATGAGCTACGAAGCAAGGTACCGCATCGTGACGCGGTTGCCTTGGGAGTTGTAGAGGACCTCGGTCATGTACGCTTTCATGAGCATGACACCTCGTCCGAATGGTTTGGAGAGGTTTTCAATCAGGGTTGGATCGGGTAGTTTTTCAGGTACGAAGCCGGGCCCTTGGTCTTCGACTGTGATCTGGATTTCACCTTTGGTGATCTGGTACTCAACGACGATCGGCAGATCACTGCTGAGATTCTCGTGGCCGTGGACGAACGCATTGGTGATCGCTTCTTCGATCGCGAGTCGAATCGCGAAGATTGCAGCATCTTTCAAACCCGCATCCGCCGCGAGTGCGAGGATATGTTCGATCAACTCAGTGATCGCGGCGCGGTCGTTGAGGAGTTCGACCTTGTCGGAGTTCGGGATGCTTGCGTTTGTGTCGCCCATGGTCTTTGGGATGCTGCTTGTTCTCTGTTGATTTTGGAATCGAAGTCAGACGCTTGGGTTGGATCAGTTGAACTGTTCCATCGCTTCGTTGAGTGTTTCGTGGATGTTGAAGAGTTTGTTGAGTCGCGTGATGACAAAGACCTCATAGATTTGTGGGTCGATGTTTGCGAGACGGAGCGTGCCGCCTTTTTCTTTGGTCTTGTTGTTGATGGTGATAAGCGCGCCGAGTGCGGCGGATGAGAGGTGGTCAACATTTGCAAAGTTGATGAGGATTTGCGGTGTGGATTCGGTTTCGATCAAGCCGCTGATCTCGTCGCTGATTGCTTGGATGTTTGCTTCATCAAGAATATTGCGATCGATAAACTCGACTTGCGTAATCTCGTCGATCTTTGAAACCCTGAGTCTTGAATCGGACATCGTTCATCTCCCATACATTGAGCTGCCGGTTTGGCGATCTGAGTATAGAGCATCGGGGCTCGATTGGCGCGTGTCCAAAGCACATGATCGTGAAGGTGGGGGCGCAAAAAAACGGGACACATTGTTGTGTCCCGTTTCATGGATTTGTATTGAGATTCAAGTGGAGGGATTATCCGCCGAGTTGATCGAGAAGACCTGGGAAGTGGCGCTCTTCTTCTTCGTTCTGGATCAGGATTGTTGGCTTGAGCAACACGAGGAGTGTTCGCTCTTCTTTCACATCAATCCGGTTCGAGAAGAATCGTGAAAGAACAGGGATTTTGGAGAGGACAGGCACGCCGGTTTCGACTTCAATTTCATCGACCAGACGCTGACCGCCGAGCATGATGGTGCCTTGGTCAGGAACAGTTACGGTGGTATTGATATTTGTCGAAGTGACTGTTGGTTGCTGGATTGTACCTGTAAAGGTCGAGGCGTTGCCTGTGCCGCCTGCTGTACCGCCGCCGCCGCCCGCGGCACCCTGCTGGGTGACGGTACGAGGATTACTGTCGAGGTCATTGTCCGAGAGCTGTGTCTGGATGGTCATGGTGACATACCGACGATCTGCGGAAACAACACCAACGATATCGAGCAGCACACCATCGGAGATCGTTTGGAGGACAGGATCAAACGCACCGGAGTTTGAACCGGTGATTGGTGTGAGGTCAGAGACATAAGTTGTTGTGGTCGAGACGGTGATGAACGCTCGCTGACCGTTGGTGAAGGTCAGGCGTGGTGCGGTGAGAGTCACCGAGCGTTGATCCGCTTGGGTTGCTTCAACGAGGAAGTCGACCTGGACATCGTCGAGGAATCGAGCGGTGACACCGAGTGCTGGGTTTGCACCGAGAATGTCAGCTGCAAACGAGCTCGCACCAGCGAGGGTTTCGGTCAAGCCGAACGAGTTCTGAGCGGCACGGATGATGGACCACTGATCGTTTGGTAGACCTGCGCCACCGTTGTTGCCTGGTCCCCAGACCGCTTGGTTGATTGCTTGGACTGCGTCAGAGACGCCGTCACCATCGGTGTCAACGAGTTGGAGACCGCCGCCGGTGACGTTGTCGTTGAGGAGACCGGTGATTGGATCAAAGAAGTCCGAAGGGAGCAGCGACGGATCGATGAGATTCGTGCGTTGGTACTCGGTGTTGTTGGCGTTGAAGTACATGTCGATATCGAAGCCGATCTGCTCGAAGAAGTTCTGATCGACGGACATGAATCGGGTTTCGACATTGATCTGAACCGCACGCTGCGAGCGGAGCTTGTTCAGCAAGCCGATCACTTCGCGATGGTAGCGTGGGGTGGTGGTGATGATGAAGTTGCCGTTGAGTTCGGTGAGCGAGCTGGTGTCACCACCTGCATCAGCCCATCCGTCTGGGTCAACACTCGCTTGGATGAGATCGGAGATCGCGGTAACGCGGTCGCCGCGGGTTGTGAGTGTGATATTTTGACCACCACCGGAGAAGGGGCTTTGGCCTGAACCGCCGCCACCGCTTTGCTGGATGTTGAACTGTGGTGCGTTATCGAAGTCTGGGACTTCAAAGAGCAGGTCACGAACATCGTAGATTTCGAGCAGTGTGTTCTGACGAAGGACATCGTCTGATGAGATGGTCAGGATGCCGTCTTGGACAGCCCAGCTTGCTGGGAGGACGGGATCTGATGCTTTGGCAAGGACGCGATCGAGGAGGACCTCGAGGGTGACATTGTTCAAGCGGAGGGTGATCGGGGAGTCTGGGTCAACACCGATGTCTGCGAGTGATTCCCAGTCGGTGTCGATGTCGAGATTCGCGGTGGTGCCGATGAACGCGAGGACATCTTCGAATGAGTTGTCATCGAAATCGACAGGCATGCGGGTTTCGCGGAGCTGTGTGAGCACGGCGCGGTTGGACTCAGAATCTGCAAACTCCAGGGTTGATCCACGGCGGAAGCTGATCGCTGGCCAGTCATCTGGGTAGTCAAGCAGGAAGTCCGGGAGGATCATCGCCTCTTGGTTGTCGAGCGATTCGTGTGCGTAGCTCAGGTTCTTGTCGCGTTGGAAGCCGAGGAAGTCACGGTAGACGATGGTGTCCTCGATGATGTCCTTGAGAAGCAGGCCTGATGGGTTTGCTGGATCAAGGAAGAGGATGTTCTCAACGATCTCGAGTGCTTCTTCGTACTTGAGTTCCGATTGGAGTGCTCGGACGCGTTCGAGCGATGCGAGCACACGCTCGTCGCGCTGATTGAGACGCTGTGTTTCGAGTTCCAGTGTCCGCTGCTCACGCTCGGCGGCTTCACGCTCAAGACGGGATTGACGGAGTTGTTCTTCGCGTTGTGCGATGTTTGATGACATCGTGTCGAGATCAGTGATGTATTGCTCGTAGGTTGCTTCAGGCATGACATCGCGTGCACGCTGGACTTCCAGGCGTGCTTGTGCGACCAAGCCGGACGCGACTGAGGTATCACCTGAAGCGAGCGCTGCACGTGCTTGGCTGGTGAGGTTGTCGTAGGTCGCGGTCAGACGCTGCATGATGATGCTGCGTTCTTCGATCGGATCTTCGAGGCCACCTTCGCTTGGGCCGCCTTGGATGCCGAGGGAGATTTCTACTTCGTTGAGACGCTGAGCGGCTTGAGCACGCTCTTCCTGTGAGATGTACGAAGAGAAGTTGTTCAGGAGGTCGTTGTAGGAGGTCAACGCGTCGTTGAGTCTGCGTTCTTCGAATGCGATGTTCGCGTTGGCAAGCAGGGTTTGTGCTTGGAACTTACGAGCGGTTTCGACGAGATCGACTTCTTCGACTGGTTCATCGCTTGCGTAAGAAGCGGTTGGCTCGACTTCGATGATTTCGACATCTGGTTCGTCGCCGGTGACTTCTGTAGGCTGAGAGAGCATTTCTTCAGCGTTGGTGATGAGCCATTCGGTGCTTGCACCGGACTCTGGTGCGAGCATACCCATTGATGGGGTCGCGGCACCAAAGGTCTCGCCGCGGGTTTGTTCGAGGTCCGCGATGCGAGTGCGGTAGATGCTCAGCTTCCGTCGGGTCGGTGCATCGAGCTCAAGTCCGAGCTGACCGATTCGCTGGATGACGGTCTTCGAGCGGGCGTAGTCGCCTTGGTTGAATGAATCGATTGCTGAGTTGAGGGTTGCTGGGATCAACGGGAGGGCTTGATCACGGCGGAGTTTGATCTGTCCAGAGATCGCGTTGGCGCGGTCGATCTGGTCCGGAGTGGACTTCGTGGAGTTGAAGACAATCTGTGTTTGGCGTTCTGCTTCGACCAGTTGGTCGGCTCCGAGCGACTGTTGTGCTTTTTGGAGTGCAATATCGTGGCGATCTGTGCGTTGAATAGTTCGTTCGATCTCTGCAAGAAGCTTCCAGACTCGGGTGTCGAGCTCGTCACCAAGCGAAAGTCCGGCTGGGGAGTCTTGGAGTGCTTGGACCAGAGCGCGGGCTCGAATCACTTGTCCCTCGGACACGAGATGCGTTGCACGATCAAGCACATCGGTCGCATTGACACTTGCTGTGATTGATGGGGAGATGTCGGGTTCAACATTTGCGTGTGCAAATGAAGCCGCGGCTCCTGTAGTGGCGAGAAGCAAGGTCACGAATCGTTGTCTGCTGGGTGACATCCGGGATCACTCCGTTCAAGGTGTTTTGAGCCGGCACACCGGCCAACTACATATGGTTCTACTTATTGTGAGCGGTCACTATCATAGTATCCGCAATACAGCCATCATGCACGCCCGCTGACGCTTGGAGACCGTAGGGGAGGACAATACCGGCATCGGGGTCAAATCGCAAATGATTGGCATGATTTTGATCCCTATTCATCTGCAACAGAACGGATCGTCATTCGTTCATCTGATGCGGATGTCCAAATCTGGCGTTGGTGTTGTCCCGTACCATCGAGTCTGTGTCGCACAGAAGCGGGGCTGTGCTAGACAAGCGATGTATCACCTATCCGCAAAAATCTGGGTGGGGTTTCCATGATTCCAAACTGATTTGGTTGATCTGTCGAAATCGTGGCAGATGAAGTCGACGCGTAGGGATCCAGCACCAAATCCATCAATACAACCACGCTCTCAATGATCAATAGAGCTGTTTATAGTCCTGGGGGTTGGGCAGAAATGCGTTTACATCCAGCGGGCGCTGAGCAGCTGGGGCGACTGTAAGTGTTTTTTGGTGAGTGACTTCGATGATTTTGAGTCAGCCCCCTCGACAGTGACATCTTCGGGATACATCCGATCCGCGCTCAGCAAGATCAGGTCGGAAACCGCGTTATTGTTTTCCATTTGATCGAGGAGTTCGTCGGCTGCTTGCATCGCGATCGCTTCCGCTTGGAGCATGCATTCCGCTGTGCAAATCACTTCAGCGTACTTTGAGGTTGGGTTTTGGTCGGATGTGTGTCGAAGCAAGCAACGGAAATAGGTGATGCCGAGTTCGTTGCCATCGTCGTCTAGATTGGACTCAGGGTCGATATTGAGCACCAATGCCCAACTCTCACGAGCGAGTTCAACAATTTCATCTGCGTTGAGGAGGTCTGGACGCTCGTTTGAGGTTAAGAGCACCGATCTGTGCTCGTGTGCCGCGGCATCTGCTCCAGCGGGTTCGTCGATCGGGGCAAGGTCGAATGCCGCGAGGAGTTTTTCAAGCTTTGGGCGGAGCTCGGGTTCGATGCGGATTGTCAGAATTTTGTGTTCATCCACAAATGCGTAGAAAAACGGCTCCTCGCTGACGGCACCGAAACCGACCATGCCGTCTTCAAAGAAGAAATCTCGGTAGCGTTGGAGGAAGTTGGTGATTCGTTCTTGTCCGATCGGTTCGTACGCGATGTAGGGGTCGATTTCTCGATAGCGATCATGTCCGATGTAGTCCAGGATGGGGTAGATCCGGCCTGGCATCATTGCGAAAACCTGGACCCAGAGTGCTTCGAGTCGTGGATTGCTGACCACGATGTCGTAGACATAGCGATCCGGCCACGCTTCGACTTCGTCCATGCCTTCCATGCCATCATCGCCGTCCGCGGGTTCATACTCCGAGGTGTAGCCTTCTTGTGGAATCATGACCTCAACGGGATACACGCCGAGTGGGAACTGGAAGCCTTTGATTGCTCGCCGTTCAATTGATTCATCAGAGATGCAGCGTGACATTTGTATTGAGGCTCCGTGTGCACCAGCATTGCGCTGTATCGCAGACGATAGGGTAGTCTTTGTCGTGGATTCTTGCTTGTGAGGTCCGATTCAGGGCGGAATCGGCGACCAGCGCATACGCTTATGGCATGACCCAAGAATCATCTGCCGAAATCACTGGATCTGACCTCCCGTCGCTGGGTTTGCTGATCGCGATAGCTGTGGGAAACAGCAGGACGAGGGTTGGGTCCTTTGTCTCCAAAGAGTGTCTCAATCCACAGTCCTTTGTTTCATCGGAGTCTGAAGAGATCGCTCAGCGGGTCAAGGAGATCCTTGATTCGAATGCTGACAGTGACCAGGAAGCCACGATTGTGCTGTCATCTGTCCATTCTCAGTTTGCCGACGAGATCGAGCGGGCGACCCGGAAAGCGGTGGGGCAGAATATTTACAGGTTCGGCCGAGACTTTCAGATCCCAATCAAGCACACCTTGACAGATGCAGGGGAGATGACTGTTGGACAAGATCGCTTGTTGTGCGCTATCGGTGCGTTTGACCAACTCAAACAAGCGTGCGTTGTGATTGATGTCGGGACCGCGGTGACTGTGGACTTTGTGGATGGGACTGGAGTTTTCCACGGCGGTGCGATTTTGCCGGGATTGTCGCTGATGCTCTCATCGCTGCACGATTCGACCTCTAGTCTTCCGAAGCTGGTGTATCGCAAGCTTGATCCCACATCGAGAGAACCAGGAAAGCAAACAGACGATGCGATCTTGCTTGGAGTGACTTCGGCAATCCAGGGGGCAGTTCGTTTGCTGACTGAGCGATACGCGGAGCATTACCAAGGGTATCCAAAGACCATCGTCACCGGTGGTGACATGGGGGTGCTCGAGGACGACGAGGTGATCGACGCGTTTATGCCTGATCTACAACTCCAAGGCATCCGCATTGCGTGCTTGCAGCTTCTGTCGATGGAAGCGGATGTAGATGACGATTGAGCCGTGAATGCTCCTGGTCGACCATCTTTCCATTGGATAGAAACCCCGCACAATGCAGTGGGGGCGGTTTCGATTCTACACGTTTCGTTGCCGGATCCGGATCGCGATTTCGATCTACTCAAGATTCGACCTTTGGCTGTTGGTCAGATTCGTTTGGTGTCGCTGTTCGATCTTGATGAAGTGCTGATCGCTCGTTTTGATGCTGAATCGCTACTGCTGATGCCTCATGGGGGGATCGGTATGACGCGAGCTATTTCAAATGCATTGTCAGACGCAGGGATTGGGTTGGGAACTGAAGCACTTCCGACGCATGTCTATCCCGAAGCGGAGGATATCCACGAAGCACGGATGCTCAAATCGCTCGCGAAGATGCAGAGCCCATTGGGAGTGGACTTGCTGATGGAGCAACCAACACGCTGGCGGGCACACGACAACGGACAAGACTATGCGGATGCCGGGGTGCTGCGTCGATTGATTGAGCCTGCGTTGGTTGTCGCGATGGGCAATGCGAATATTGGAAAGTCTTCGCTGGTCAATGCGCTCGCGGGGAGTTCGGTTGCGATGGTCTCGGATCATGCTGGGACAACGCGCGATCATGTCGGCGTGATGCTGGATGTTGCTGGGCTCGCGGTGCGTTGGGTTGATACGCCTGGGGTTGATACGGAAGTTGAAGTCGGGGACGAGTTGGAGTTGGTCTCGCCGATCATTGAGCGTACGGATTTGGTGGTTCACGCGATCGATTCCAAGGATGGTGTAGGGGCACTCGATCCTCGGCTGCTATCGCTTATCCCAACAGAAACGCCGATTATTCGTGTTGGGGTTCGGTCTGATCTGGGAACGGGGGCGGTTCCAGTGGACTGTCGATGCAGCAGCAAAACAGGGGCTGGAATCGCTGAACTTGCTGCTCTTGTTCGGGAGCGATTGGTTCCTGAGGAGGCGATCAACGACCCTAGACCATGGCGATTCTGGGATTCCTGACCCTCAGCGGGCTTTAGAGTGCTGAGGAAGCTAAGATCATCTCCCGATCCGTTCGAAGACAGATCTTCAGCGGGTTATCCACAATGCGAACCTGTGTTCCTCGATTAATGGGCACAAAATTCAGTAGGTAGACCAATGGACGATCGTCAAACAGAAATCCGCGCTGGTGCAGGACTCGAAGACTCACGGATCAACAAGGAGTTCATCGACTTCTTGAACAAGTGGAGTTCGCCTGTCATCCTCGTGTTCGCGATCGCGGCGTTGGTCTGGGCAGGTCTTCGCTGGATGGAACAGAAGAAAGTTGAGAAGATCGATCGAGCGTTCGGTGATCTGCAAGCTGCGACGATGGGAGGGAACCCATCCCCTGCATCGCTCAATGTACTCGCAGAAACCTACGCGGGTGTGCGCTCTGTGCCTGTGATTGCAAAGCTCACCACGACAGATTTGTACCTCACGGCATATCTCCGAGGTGTACAACCCGGTTCTGAAATCTCAAGACTTACCGGCGAACCAGTCAACGAAGGCGATGTGCTTGATGAAAATCAGCGCCAACTGTACCTCGATCAAGCGGGTGATCTTGCCAAGGAAGTCATCGCACTGACGGAAGGTGACGATGGCAAAGCATTGCTGACCATCCATGGCTTGATCCGTGCTGGTGCGGTCGCGGAGTGCAAGAGAGACTTTGATGGTGCTGCTTCAAACTACAATCGTGTGATCACGCTCGCAGATCAAATCCAGATGCCCGCACTCGGCGCGTTTGGTCAGATGCGATTGGATGCGCTCGGGACTTTCGATCAAGAGATTGTGCTCCCGAACAGCTCCGATCTCGTTGCACTCCCAGGCGAAGAAGTGTTTGAGATTCCTGCAATCCCTGAGACAACTCCTGAGACTGATTCAGTTACCGAAGGTGATGCGGAAGGAGCAGATGCAGAGGCGTCAGATTCTGGGATTGAGGATTCTGAGACACCTGAGGCAAATCCAGTAGAGACCGATCAGCCGTGAGTGATTCGGGCGGCAATCAAGCGCCCGAGCCGCACATCCCGGACCTGATCAATGCAGGCGGGAAGGTTGATCCCGATGCGGTCCGACTCGCGTACCAAGATGCACAAGAGCAGGGCGATGATGATTTTCTGGTGCGCGTTCGCTTCGAGATTTCTCGCGCATCGCTGACCACTCGTTTGGATAAATACCTGACGACGCGTGTGACTTTCATGAGCCGAAATCAGTTGCAATCGCTGATGAGCGATGGTGGGGTGACGGTCAACGGTAAATCCGCAAAGCCCTCAACGAAGCTCAAGGAGGGGGATGAGATTGAACTGGTTATCCCGCCTCCGCCGTCGAGTGAGATCCAACCTGACGAGATCCCGCTCAATGTGTTGTTTGAGGACGACCACATTCTCGTGCTCAATAAGGATCCGGACATCATTGTGCACCCCGCTCGATCAGAAAACCGCGGGACGATGGTCAATGCGCTCGCGTGGCACTTCGCGCATGTGACCGGTGGGGGGCTGTCGAGCGTTGGGAAAGATTTCGCTCGTCCCGGTGTGGTGCATCGGCTCGATCGGAACACCTCGGGGTGCATCGTGTTTGCCAAGTCCGACCAGGCGCACTGGAAGCTGGGGTCGCAGTTCCAAGATCGCAAGGTCAACAAGCGGTACATCGCGTTGGTGCATGGGTGGGTGCAGCCGAACCATCAGGTGATTGATTATCCGCTTGGGCCGCACCAGTCAAAAGCGAAGGGCGCGCG
>JARGNC010000042.1 GCA_029212425.1 Phycisphaerales bacterium | reverse complement strand
ACATCGTGGCCGTGCTCTTGGAGCATCGCGTTGACGCGTTTCCAGACATTCTCGTAGTAAGTCTCGGGCATGTCGAGGAAGTCCACGCCGCGCCGGCGGAGTTCTGCGACCGTCGCGAGCTCGTCGTCGGTACGGAACGCGAGGTGCTGGACTCCCGGCATCATGTTGTGCCATTCGAGGTATTCGAGGATCTGGGATTTCTTCACGCCGTCGGCGGGTTCGTTGATCGGCATCTTGATGAGGTTGTTGCCGCTCGCCATCACCTTGGACATGAGCGCGGAGAACTCGGTGGAGATGTCCGCATCGTCGAAGTGCTTGAACATCTTGAACTCGAGGACATCCTCGTACCACTTGACCCATTCGTTCATCTTGCCCTCTTCGACATTGCCGACGAGGTGGTCGGTGAACATGAGTCCACATGGGTGCTTCTCGTTGTAGTCGTTGAGTGGTGAGTCGTACTTCTTAAAGGTCGGCATGAAGAGACCACCCTTGCGGAGGTTCTCGTGCGCGTATTCACCGGTGCGGGAAATGAAGGTGTGGATCACGCGGCCGTAGGTATGAATCGACGCGACGGTGACGCTGCCTTTCTCGTCTTCGATGGTGCGTGGTTCGCGTGCGGACTTCCCGCCGTTCTCGATTGCTCGGTTGTACGCAGCGGTTGCGTCTTCGACAGTGAGGGAGACATCCTTGATGCCGTCGCCGTAGAGCTTGATTTCTTCCGCGGCTTCGTGGTCTTTATTGAGCGGGGTCGTCAGGAGAATGCGGATGTTGCCCTGCGTGAGCAGGTAGTCCGCTTCTTCGCGCGATCCTGTGGTGAGGTCCGCGATCTGGTCGATGCGGAATCCGAAGGTGTGCGCGTAGAAATACGCGGCTTGCTTTGCGTTGCCGACATAGAAACGGACATGGTCGACATCAATCAAGTTCAAAGGATCAGCGGACAGCGACTTGCTGGTCTGTGTCCCATCGGCGGTGTGGGCGGTGGTCATCTCTATTGTCCTTCGTATCATTCTTGGGCGGTGAAAGTCCTGGTGAACGACAAGAATCGTCCCAGCGGGAGCCCAGGTCCCGATGCACTATTATAGAACCGATTTTCGGCTGATCCCAAGTCTCTTTTTGAAGTGTTTCTGGGCTTTTTTCCAGCAACCAGAAACCCCAACTCACAAGACAGGCGAGTACGACTGCACCTCTGCATCATCCGCAACGCGGAATCCGGATGCGGGATCTCCCACACGCAGGATCGCGACGGTGCTCTGCGCGAGGATCGCACCGAGCGGCTTGCCAGCTACGAGCAGGACTGGGTCCCCCTCGCTGACGAGTTCGCGTGCGACGAGCATGTCCTCGACATCGTCGGTCCAGTTGCGGAGTCTGCCTTTGATCGGTGGGTCTGTGAGGATCGGGGTGACCCCTCCAAAGAGCGCCATGCGGCGTGATCCGATTGGGGAAGATGTGTACGCGAAGATCGGGACGCGGAAGTTGTTCTGTGAGAGGTACCGCGCCATCCCGCCTGCTTGCGACCAAACGACGACGGCTTTCGCTTCGAGTTCCTCTGCCATGTGCCAAACCCCGCGAGCAAGCGCTGCGGATCGGAACGGGTATTCCTTGAGGTCTGCGGGGGTGCCTTGCGCGTGCGCGAGGTCATCCATGCGTGCCTCGGTCACTTTGATGATCCGCTGCATGGTCTCGACGGTGATGTCTGGAAACTTGCCGACCGCTGTTTCACCTGAGAGCATGACCGCGTCGCAGCCATCAAAGACCGCGTTGGCAACATCGGACGCTTCCGCACGCGTCGGGCTTGGAGACTCGATCATGGATTCGAGCATCTGCGTCGCGACGATACATGGCTTTCCTTGCTCGTTGCATTTTTCGAGGATGTACTTTTGGATGACCGGAACCTTCGCGACATCCATCTCGACACCGAGATCGCCGCGAGCGACCATGACCGCGTCGGTTGCTTCGATGATCGCTTCGAGGTTCTCAACCGCTTGTGGTTTTTCGACCTTGACGACCACTGGGATCCGGAGCGACATTTCAGGCTCGGCCCACGGAAGATCGGGGGTGCACCACTCTTCGAGTTTGTCGATCAGTTCGAGCACCTCATCGGCGGTCCGAACGAAGGAGAGCGCGAGGTAGTCCAAGCCGTTGTCGACTGCCCATTTAGCGCATTCCCAGTCACGCGGGGTGATCGCTGGGACGCTGATGTCCGATTCAGGAAGGTTGATCCCTTTGGCGCTGGTGATGCGTCCTCCGACGGTGACTTTGCATTTGAGCCATTCGCCTGGTTTGTTGTCCACTGCGAGCATCCGGATCGCGCCGTCGTTGATGAGCACGCGTTGTCCTGGGAGAACATCGGTGTAGAGCGGATCGAAGGAGGCGCTGAATGTTGCTCGCCCGTCAATGATCGCGGCTTCGCCTTGATCCCTCGAGAAAATGATCGAATCACCGGTTTTGACCACGATCCCGCCTTTGATGTCGATGTCGGGAACTTTCCCAACACGCATCTTGGGGCCTTGGAGATCACCAAGGACGGCGATGCAACGACCTGATCGCTGGGATGCTTCGCGGACATTTTTGATCCGGACATCCATATCGGAGAGGTCGCCGTGGGAGAAGTTCAATCGGAAGACGGAAACCCCCATCTCGATGAGCTTGTCGAGCATCTCCGGCGAATCGGAAGCGGGACCGAGCGTCGCGACGATCTTTGCGTGCGCAGGCGTCTTCGGATTCACCGCGTCCCATGAAGGTGCTTTGGAGTGAGACATACAGAATGCTCCGGGGTCTTGTGAGCCGAAAGACATGTTATCGGCGGAATCTAGGTCCGAACACAGCGAATATACGCCGAATTTGAACACTCGTGTGCTCTGAATCACACATTAAACAAGAAGTTACACACATCCGCGTCGTGCATCACATATCCCTTGCCCTCGATGCGGAGCTTCCCGGCTTCTTTGATAGCCTTCTCGCTCTTGTACTCGACGAGGTCATCGACACTGTAGCACTCTACGCGGATGAACCCGCGTTCGAAATCTGAGTGGATTACCCCAGCTGCTTGTGGAGCTTTGCAGCCTTGCGGGATGGTCCATGCGCGGACTTCTTTCTCACCCGCGGTGTAGTACGACTGGTATCCGAGCAGCTTGTACGCTGCGCGAGCGAGCTTTCCGAGTGCTGGTTCGTCCATCCCCATGTCCGCGAGCATTTCGATCTTGTCCTCTTCGTCAAGCTCGGAGAGTTCGGATTCGATGCGTGCGCAGACTGGGACCATTTCAGCGCCGACGGATTCTGCGTGCTCACGAACACGCTGAGCAAGCTCGCCCTCGCCGTTGGGATCGTCGTCGGTGACATTGGCAATATATAGGATGGGTTTGGTGGTGATCAGCGCCAAGCCTTTGACCGCCTTGATCAGGTCCGGATCATTGAACTCCAGCGAGCGTGCTGGTTTTTGAGCTTCAAGGACTGGAAGAAGCTGCTCGATGACTTTCATCCGAGCGATCGCATCGCGGTCGCCACCCTTTGCGTTCCGCTTCGCTTTCGCCTCGGCATTCTCGAGCGTTTGGATATCCGCGAGGATCAGTTCGAGCTCGATGGTCTCGATGTCGCGGAGCGGATCAACAGAACCATCGACATGGGTGATGTCCTCGCCTCCCGGCGCTTTGACGAAACAGCGGACGACCTGGATGATCGCATCGACATCTTTGATATGTCCGAGGAACGCGTTGCCCTTGCCTTCGCCGGTTGATGCGCCGCGGACGAGTCCTGCGATATCGACGAGTTCGAGTGCAGCTGGGATGACTTTCTGCGTCTTGATGTGTTCTTGGATGACATTGAGTCTGTTGTCTGGGATCGGGACGACGCCGATATTGGGGTCGATTGTCGCAAACGGATAGTTCGCGGCGAGCGCCCCAGCGTTGGTGAGCGCGTTGAAGAGGGTCGATTTGCCCACATTGGGGAGTCCAACAATACCAGCTTTCATAGTCTCAGCTCCAATCCGCGTGGCGCGGGGAGGATTGTAGACGGTGTCGTTCCCTCAGCAAGATGTGCAATCCCTGAATTGACTGGACCTTGGAGACCGATTCATCCCACAGGAACCAGCATCCAAGCAGCGAACATGGAACGGCTGGTCCACATGATCGTTCGGATCCAGTTGGTCCGGACCAGCCGACGGTGGGTGTCTGGATCGAATCCCTGCTCAAGAACACGATGTGCTGGAATCTGAAGCAGGAGCGTTGATCCCCATATGACCCCCAAACAGACCAATCCAAGGATCGGGATCAGCATCCCATCACGATCGGACTGACCTAAGAGATAGATCGCGGTCGCGAGCTCAGTGAGCATCAAAGGCCCCACCCCCCAGGTTGTTTGCTTGGTGTGAGCGAGCTCGTAGTTGCTGAACTGATCGCCCCCAACCTTGGACATCAAAGGATAGTGAACGATCTGCACGAACCAGATCAAACCGGTCATCATCAGCGTGCTCATCGCGTGCGCCAAGAGAACGGCGAGGAGTACAGGATCTGGATGCGTGTTCATTTCGTCAGGACCGATGCCGATGCTGGGTTGGTGATGCTGCAGGTTATTGCAGGATAGTCGATCCGCTCACCTGCTGAACGATGACGGTATGCGTGGACCACGCGACCGTTCTGGATGATGAACGCGCCGGGCATCTGAAATCCATCTCCCTTGAGTCCTGATACGAGGTTTCCTCGCCATGTTGCTTTGATGCCTTGGACCCAGACGCGTGGACCGAAGAGTTGCAAGAAGCCTCCTCGGGAGAGCTCGAATGCTTGGTAGATCGATTGCGAGGGATCAGAGATTCTTGGTAGGATTTCCAAACCATATTTGAGCATCACCTGACGAGCTTCTTGGTCGCTGCTCATATGGACCACGACCGGCTCGATGCCTTGCTTTCGGAGCGTTGGTAAGGATTGAGCAAGATCTTGCAAGGTCTGCAGGCAGAACGCGCACCCCATGTGGCGAAGGAAAACCAGCAGGACTGGTTGCTGTACGGATCTGTGCGACACCGAAATCCCGTATTGGTCCGTCGCACGCTCGATCGCGCCCTGGACACTGAGTGCCGGCTGGTGCTGAGCGTCTTCGGATAGTTGGTTGTGTTTTGCGGCATTGAAGAGGATGATTGAGAATGGGACCCACCAGATCAGATCATTCGGGATGAGTACCCAACCAAAGACTGGCGGAAGTTGATCCGTGATCAGCGATGCATACACAAACCCGATCGGTCCCAGCACCTTCCCAAGAAGACCCACCAGTACGATCGGCCAATGTCTGAAGGGATCACGCGAAGCGATCAGGTATCCGATGCCGTAGACGCCGACAATCATTCCAACGCATTGCCAGATCGCGGGGTAGAGCGGTGGCTCGAGCCCCATGCGTTCGAAGGTGAGGTTTGGGAAGAACACAACAACCGCACCCCAACACAGGTTGTAGATGCCTGCGAGAACCAGCAGTGGACGCATCCAGTGATGCTTTGTCGTTGAGTTGCTCATGCTTTGGATTCGATGGAAAATGCGAATCCGATACACCACATTCAAAATATCCATAGGGGATTCAGCACGATCAGCATGGATGCATCGCGGTACAATAGAGCATTGCCCGGGTAGCTCAGTTGGATAGAGCAGCGCTTTCCTAAAGCGCAGGTCACAGGTTCGATCCCTGTTCCGGGTGTTTCATCCATCCAAAAATCCAGAGCACGCATGCCTACCCCTCAGAATCCAGCTCCAGACACCATTCCCGATCGCGGGCACCTGCATACCGAGCATCGTCTTGCAGCATCTGCTGGTCTCGATGCAGGAACCATCTCAGACACTCTCAAAATCATCAACGATGCGGACGCGGGGATTGCGGGAGCGGTCCGGGAGCAGATCGACGCGATCGAGCAAGCGGTTCAACTGGTGGTCCGCTCGTTTGAAGCAAACGGGCGATTGATCTACATCGGCGCGGGAACGAGCGGGAGACTGGGTGTGCTTGATGCCTCAGAATGCCCTCCGACATTCAACAGCGATCCGGATCGAGTCGTCGGGATCATCGCTGGAGGGGACTCCGCGCTGCGCAAGTCCTCCGAACACAAAGAGGATGATCCGGATGGGGTTCATCCTCAGCTTGATACACTCCGTGTAAGTTCTAACGACACGGTCATTGGAATCGCGGCGGGTGGGACCACGCCTTATGTGCTTGGTGGGGTTGAATATGCAAAGACACTCGGCGCAAACACCGGACTACTCACCTGCACGCCGATTGATCAACCATCGTGGTGTGATGTGCTAATCGCGATCCACACCGGAGCGGAGGTCGTCACCGGATCGACTCGCATGAAAGCGGGAACCGCGACCAAGATGGTGCTCAATATGATCTCTACTGGCGCGATGGTGCATGCGGGGAAGGTCTATGGAAATCTGATGGTGGACCTCCGAGCGACGAACGACAAACTGCGTGATCGTGCTGCTCGGATCATTTCGCAAGTGACCGGATTGGAACGCGCGGACGCTTTCATACTCCTCGATCGTGCGGATGGTCGCGTTAAACCCGCTCTGGTCATGCACGCGAAATCGATCACGCTTGAAGACGCGGTGAGGCTTATTGACCAACATCATGGCCGTCTGCATCCCATACTGGGTGATCCCAAATGAATACGAACCAACTCGCGGGCGCATGCATCATGACCGGAATCCGAGGAGCATCGCTCGACGATCCAAACTGCAGAGCGGATGTCGAACTGCTCAAAGCTCGGCATGTCAAAGGCGTGATCCTGTTTAACACGCACCTCCCAACAGGAGGGATGCGGAACATCGTCAGCGAGAACCAGGTCCAGCAGTTCACCCAAGACCTCCGGAACGAGCTTGGAAGCGACCTGCTCATCGGGATCGATCAAGAAGGCGGCAGCGTCAATCGGCTCGAAATCTTCCAAGACGCGGGGGTTTCGAGCATGCTCAGCGCCAAGATGCAAGGAAGCATGGGAACAGCGCAGATTCATGCAACCATCAGCACGGTTGCGAGATCGCTTGCAGCGTCCGGGATCAACCTCGTCTTTGCGCCGTGTGTGGATCTGGAGATCAACCCAAACAATCCGATCATCGCACAGAAGGGACGCTCGCTTGGTCGTGATCCGGAGCGGGTTGCGTCCGCAGCAGCTTCGATCATTGATGCATACCACTCACTCGGTGTGCGCTGCTGCATCAAACACTTCCCAGGGCACGGCTCATCAACCACCGATACCCACCTCGGCATCGCGGACATCACGCATACCCATCACGCAGATGAGCAGAGGGTGTATGAACTACTCATCGAATCGATGCATAGCGGGACCACTCCGAATGCAGCCGTGATGACCGGACATCTGGTTCACCAAAGTATCGACGCGCTCCCAGCGAGTTTGTCACACGCGCACACCACCAACACCTTGCGCGAGAAGCTTGGCTTTGATGGACTGGTGTTTACCGACTCGATTGATATGGGTGCTGTGCGTCAGCATCATGATGCTGGAGCTGCGGCGGTGCTTGCACTTCAAGCTGGCGCGGACATTGTGCTTGATGGATTCAATGCACCAGAGGAAGCGTCACATCACCCAACGATCCTCATCCACGATGCGATCATGCGATCGCTGGAGCTGGGTGAGATCGACGAATCCATGCTTGCAGCGTCCTTGGATAGACGATCGGCATTCCTTGATGGAGACACCGATAACCTCGTTTGAGTGGACCTTTGTAAGCGAGTTGGGCATCAGATTCCAAAACAAGTAGCGAGGATGGACATTCTGTGGCCTCCTATTGGTATGACACGCCAATCAAAGACTCGAATGTTCGGTGCCGTAGGTCTGCTCGGAGCGGTCGCGGCGATCTCTGGATGCACATCCTCGCACCCCTCCACTGCTTGGCAGGGGAACGGCGCGTATGTAGGCAACAGTGGGCACTCCGCAGCAATTGTGCACTCTCCCGCGCTTGAGAATACCGGATCGCTTGTATTCTCAACCGAACCAGGACCTGAGTTCAGCCGTCGTGATTTCACAATGGCAACGCGCGATGTCTCCAGGCGCGACGAGCTCTTCGGGGTTCGCGCCGAATCCTATCCATCGCTCAACAATCGTCGCACATTCCGAAGCTCGCGCCGAGCAGACGAATACAGCTACCCAAGCGAGCAAGAGAAACATCCGCACCGATACCGTCGCTATTACCGCGATTGATGTGTCTGTGATTGAAAAAAGGAGAGGGCCGACCCGCGGATACGGATCGGCCCATCACCAACACCAACATGCACCAATGGATTCGTGATTAGTCGTACAACGCTGCGGTTGGGGGCAGCTCGATGCTCCGCAGAACCATCGTGGTCTCGATGCGGAAGTTCGACTGTGTTCGGTGACGCTCTGCGAAGAAGAAGCTGAGTTTGTAGTCTCGGCCGTCTTCGAGCCATTCGAGTCGATCGAGGTCGATCGTCTGCGACACAGCGGAGTGCACACCACCGATGTCGATGACAAGTCGATTGTCGATGAAGACCCACACATCGTCGTCACCAGTGAACTTGAAGTTCATGCCTGCATCTGCGTCGTAGGTGAACTGGGTCTGGAGCTCGAAGGTGAAGTGGAAGTTCTTGTCGTTCCCGTTCGAGTTCCCGTACAGCTCGCCGTTGATCGGGAAGAACCCGCCGGCATTGACGAACTGCTGGTCGTGCTTGTCATCAAAGGTGTAGATATTGGATCCCGGCTGACGGACGAGCGTGAGGTCAACTTCGGTTGAAAGATTCACGCCGTTGACTGATCGGAACCATTGATCAAATGCTGCTGAGTCGGTTAGCGCGCCGGTTTTGCTGGAGTTCACCGATCCCGCGACATCGCCGTCCATTGCTGCGATGTACGAGGTTGGACGCATGATATTCTGTCCATCACTGTTGCGCCAGTTTCCGGAGAGCTTTGTTCCTGTGGAAGCCATCACTGGTTTTCCATCTTCGGAGAGCTCGGTTTCGACCATACCGATGTAGTGACCAAATCCGCCGCTTGGTCGGCGTTCAAAGTCTTGGTGACCGCCATCGACGGAGCGTTCTTTGAAGTCTCGAACGATTCCAGTCAGAACGATCGACTCTGGGAGCGTGTCCTCGGATGATGCAGATTCTCCAGCGGCTGTGTTCGCGTTGGCGCCCCATGCGAGGGACATTGCTCCGATGCCTCCAACGAGGAACGCGAGGGTTCCGGCTCGTGAGAATCGCTTTGAGTTGTGTGCATTGGCTTGTTGCATGTTTCGTTTCCTTCCCGCAGCTTCGGGGCTGCGCCCCCGTACTTCTTCTACCGTTCAATCCATCCTGCTTGCTCGCAGGATCAGTCCAGGGCGGTCTCCACCGAAGCGATGCTCGCGGAAGAGTCCTGCGATGCGGATACGAACGCCGTACCGATCGAGAAAATCATCGAAAGACCCGATGCAACGATCGCTGCGATCAGCAATCCCTGCATGAGTTTGTTCTGACCTGAGAGCGGGCCGCTCTCCTCGGTCGTTTCGCATGGTGCTGTGGTGCTCATGGCTCAGTCTCCTTGCGGGGGTTGGTGTGGTGTTGGTCCCGCAATGAAACTCTCCATTTCACTTTTCCCTCTGCCAACCACTCTTGAATGAGAATCAAGCAAACCCTTCCCGTCTGTAACGATTGGAACGATTGCAGCAATCCCCAGCCCGCTGCGTGCTTGTGTGTGAGAACCCCCAAAGTTCCCGTTTTTGGGGATAGATGAGCGAATTGCCCGATGGAACGACAGAACCCTGTGATACACTCAGGATTCGATCAACCCCTCCCCGAACCCCAGACCGGAGCATGGTGCCATGGATGTCTTTGTTATAGAAGGTGGTCGACAACTCAACGGCTCGATCCGGATCAACGGCTCCAAGAACGCCGCGCTCCCGCTGATGGCGGCGGCATTGCTCACCGATGAGCCGCTGATCCTGAGCGATGTCCCAAACCTCTCCGACATCCGCAACATGACCCGCTTGCTCACCGAACTTGGCATCGAGAGTGTCTCGGAATCCAGCGAGCACGGACAGTCCATCACCCATCGCGTCACCGATCCGACGCAGTCCCACGCGCGATACGAGATCGTCCGCACGATGCGCGCCAGCATCAGCACGCTCGGACCACTGGTTGCAAAGCGAGGCAGCGCGAGGGTTTCACTCCCAGGCGGATGCGCCATCGGACAAAGACCAGTCGATCTCCATCTGCGAGGACTCGAAGCACTGGGCGCGAAGATCACCCTCGATGGAGGTGATATCGAAGCGACCGCTCCCAACGGCCGACTGATCGGCGCGCCGGTCTTCCTTGGGGGACCATTCGGATCGACGGTGCTTGGGACAGCGAACATCATGTCCGCCGCAACCCTCGCTGAGGGAACCACAATCATCGAATCCGCGGCGTGCGAACCCGAAATCGTGGACCTCGCGAACATGCTCAACGCGATGGGCGCGAAGATCAGCGGCGCGGGATCACCACGCATCACCATCGTCGGCGTTGAATCACTCGGAGGCACCACCCATCGCGTGATGCCCGATCGAATCGAAGCGGGAACATACATGTGTGCCGCAGCGGTCACAGGATCGGAACTAACACTCGAGAACTGTCCGCTCGACGCGATGATGAGCGCGGTCGATACACTGGGACATATGGGTGTGCATGTCGACGCGGTGGGATCGGACGCGGACCCGATGCGTCGTTCGTGCGTGATCTCGCGCGCTCCAGAGATTAAACCAGTCCAGATCACCACACAGCCCCATCCCGGTTTCCCAACGGATCTCCAAGCACAGTTCATGGCGCTGTTGTGTCTCTCGAATGGGAACTCGGTCATTACGGAAAAAATCTTCCCAGAGCGGTTCTTGCATGTCGCGGAGTTGTGCCGAATGGGCGCGCAGATCCATCGTCAGGGCGCGACCGCGGTCGTGACTGGGGTCAAGGAACTCACCGGCGCTCCCGTCATGGCTTCGGATCTTCGCGCCAGTGCGGGTTTGGTCATCGCGGCGCTTGCTGCGAAGGGCACCACCATCATCAATCGCGTGTACCACATTGATCGCGGATACGAGAACCTTGAAAGCAAGCTTGCTGGTGTGGGTGCATCGATCCGTCGAGCGGACGCAGAAGAGTTTGCAGACTCAGCGATGAGTCACTGATCGATCAATCGTCTTCTTCGTCAAACCCTCGTTCGACCAGTGCGCTGAGGTTTTCGAGACACGCGATTGCGTCATCGCCGATACATTCGACTTCGAGCGTTGTGCCTTTGGTTGCCGCGAGGAGCATGAGGTCCATGACGGACTTCCCATCCGCGTCCTCTTTATTGGCGCGTACTCGGACATCAGCATTGAACTTCCCAGCTACGGTCGCAAAATCGGTCGCTGGACGAGCGTGGAGCCCGTAGCGATTGACGATTTTGAGTTTTGCCGAGCAGGAGTTGGACACTCGTATCTCCGACGATCAACGCATTTCTGGATTCACCGCACGGAATCTCGTGCAAACGGGACGGCGAATCGGATTTCAGTTCAAGTTCAAACGCACGCTTGTGAACACAGCGGATCAACGATCCGAGCTGAGCAGCATTGCTGATTATGCTTCACCGAGCCGATGATGGTCAGCATCGTCGAGCAGTGTCAGGACCTCGTCGTTGCCTTGCGTTTGTCGCATTGCTCGACGGAAGGTTTCCTTTGACAGGTTCTTGAAGATCGTTTCCATAGCTTGGAGGTGATCCTCAGGCTGATCCGCTGGGGTGAGGAGCATGACGACGGTATAGACCGGGAGTTTGTCGCGGGAATCAAAGTCGATCCCGCGTTCGCTGAGTCCCAGACCCGCTGCGAGTTTGGCAATCTTGGGGTGTTTGATATGCGGGACCGCAACGCCGTATCCGAAGCCGGTCGAAGATTTGCGTTCTCTTTCGAGAATCTTGGTCAGCAGCTCATCGCGGATCTCCGCAGGTGCGGCCCCGCTTTCGACGAGCATATCAATCATTTCCGCAATTGCACCATCACGGTCTGTCGCGGCAAGATCGCTGTTGATCGCATTCGGTTGGATAATCTCGGTCAGTTTCATACAAACCCCGTGTCTAAGTTGGCTATACCATAGCCACCACGCGTTGATAACGCTTCCAAGAGGCCTCCAACAAACGGCCTGATAGCGACTTATACCATATCAGCACGCTCAACGCACGGATTTGAGCTTCTCGCGGTGGTCATGGAGTTGGCGATCCGCCTTCGAGACGACCTCATCGATCGCATCGTAGACATCGGGGCCTTCCACTTTCGCAAAGAAATCGTCGTGGCGTTCGACATCGACGGTCACTTCGACCGCGTATTCCTCTTTGCTCGGACTTTCTTTCCAGACCACAAAGTCCAGCTGTTGTACGAAACCCTTGTAGGAAGCGAGTTTTTCGGCCTTCTTCTCGATATGGAGGCGGATTGGGTCGGTGATTTCAAACTGACGCCCAACAATGTTGATACGCATGAGAGGTCTCCATAGGCTGGGGACGCGACTATACGCGTCCGGGTCAATATCCATTCTAGGGGATCAACAACCAACAACCCAGTCCTATTCGACAGTCCTTCACCCAACTGTTGCTCCATCAACCTCATCAACAGTCCTTCACAATTGCCGCCCTACACCCCGGCAAGGTTCACCCCTAGACTTGGCACCATGTCCGCACGAACGCTCCGCAACCTGATTCAGTACGGCATTCTTGCCATGCTCCTCACCCTCCTCGGGCTCTTTTTGCTCTACCCAATCGGGCTGACCATCCGCGGCGGGTTTGCCGTCGATCCCGCTACGGGGTCGGGATGGACTTTCGATCATGTCAGACTCGTCTTTGAAGATCCCTTGCAAGTCGCGGGACTGCTCAACTCACTCAAAATTGCAGTTGCGACCACTCTCTTTTGCATCATCATCTCGCTCCCGCTCGCAACGCTCAGCGCCCGGTACACCTTTCCGGGAAAGAAGATTCTCAACGCGGCGATCCTTGTTCCATTGATCCTCCCGCCGTTTGTTGGCGCGATCGGGATCAGCAAACTCATGGGACGCGAGGGTGCCGTTAACGCACTGCTCGGCACCGACTGGGACCTGCTCGGGAACGGGAAGTTCTGGGGGGTGGTTCTCGTCGAGGCACTCCACCTGTACCCCATCATTTATCTCAACACCGTTGCGTCGCTCGCGAATCTTGATCCGGCACTCGATGAATCCGCGGAAAATCTTGGCGCGGGAGGTTGGAGACGATTCTTCACGATCACCCTCCCACTGATCCGTCCTGGACTGTTTGCGGGATCAACGATTGTGTTCATCTGGAGCTTTACCGAGCTTGGTACGCCGTTGATGTTTGACTATTCAACAGCAACCCCGGTCCAGATCTTCTACGGGCTCAAAGAGGTTCAGAACAACGCGGAACCCTATGCGCTGACGCTGGTGCTGCTGCTCTCCGCGATCATGATCTATGTGCTCGGGAAGCTGGTCTTTGGACGCAAGGGCTACGCGATGTATTCCAAAGCGTCGCGTGCTGGAACCGAGATCGCACTCAAGCCATTCTGGGGATTGATGGCGACCGCGAGTTTCGGTTTTGTGACTCTTTTGGCGCTCTTGCCTCACATCGGGGTTGTCCTGACCTCGATCGCCGCTCCGGGATCGTGGTATTCATCTGTGCTTCCCGAGTCGTACACGCTCTCGCACTTCGAGCAGGCGCTGACTGCTGGTGAATCGTTTAACTCCATCAAGAACTCACTGATTCTGTCGCTCCTCGCGATGATCCTTAACATGGGGTTCGGTGTGCTGATCGGGTACATCCTCGTCCGCACCAAAGTCATCGGCCGAGGATTGTTGGATGCGCTCTGCATGCTCCCGCTTGCCGTCCCTGGACTGGTGATGGCGTTTGGGTATGTCGCGATGACGCTTCGCTTCCCGTTCGGCGCTGGTGATCCGTTCGAAGGCGTGCTCGCGGTTTTCGGGACCAATCCGAATCCGTTCCCGCTGCTGATCATCGCGTACGCGGTCCGTCGGCTGCCTTACATTGTGCGTTCAACGGTCGCAGGTCTTGAGCAGACCTCAGGCGAGCTTGAAGAAGCCGCGGTGAATCTGGGCGCGACGCGCGTCGCAGCGGTCCGCAAGGTCATCATCCCGCTCATCATGGCAAACCTGATCGCGGGCGGATTGCTCGTCTTCAGCTTCTCGATGCTCGAAGTTTCCGACTCGCTGATCCTCGCGCAGCGGAGTGACCACTTCCCGATCACCAAAATGATTTACGAGTTCACGAACCGGCTCGGCGATGGACAGTACATTGCATCAGCGATGGGTGTTTGGGGCATGACGCTCCTGACTGTGACCCTTGTGGGGTCCTCCGTGATGATGGGCAAGAAGCTCGGTTCGATCTTCAGGGTTTGATCCCGCAGACCTGATCGAACTCGGCTGATTCCAGAGGAACAGCGATGCAGATCCGATTGACCACCCCTGACGATGTCCCAGCGATCACTGCGCTGCTCAACCATGAGATCGAGCACAACACAGCGCACTTTGGTACACAACCAGAACTTGAATCCACCATCCTCGGACAGCTCGAGAGCGCGGGCGATCGATTCCCCTGGTACACCGCTCTCGACGACAATGGAACATTCTTGGGCTACGCGAAGTCCGGCCCATGGTCCTTGCGAGGGGGATACGACTGGACTGCAGAAATCACTATCTATCTCACGCAAGCAGCACGAGGACAAGGGATCGGCAAGGCGCTTTATACTCGCTTGCTCGACACCCTACGCGCCCAGCGATTCCAGATCATCGTCGCGGGTGTCGCGGAACCCAATCCCGCGAGTGTCGCGCTCCATACCGCGATCGGCATGACCCGTACAGGATACAACGAAACCATGGGATACAAGCATGGTTCGTGGATTGATGTCGGATACTACCAGATGATCCTCGGCGATCTCTCAAATCCACCGCCACCAGTGCTGAGCATCCAAGACGCGATTGGCTCGATGTAATGCGATCCAGTTCTTGACGGACTGAACCTGATACACTGCTTGGATGCTTGATCCCAATGATGCCATCCACAACCGTGCGCAGCATATCCTGCGATCCGCTTGGTCGTGCACGCTGCTGTATGACCAATCACCGTTTGAATCACAATGCATGATCGACCCACGCAGCGGCGATTTCATCATCGCGGTGGTCAAGGACGCGTTCGATGCGACGGACATCACGATTGCATCGCCGAAGGATTCGTTTGATACGCGTGTGCGGATTTCTGTCGAACTCTTTGAAACGACAACGGAAGAACAACGCGACCGGTTTACCGCGTACCACCTCCCCTCGACCACCCCGCTACTCGCGATCGGAAAGTTTCAATACGCGAAGATCGACTCCGGAGAGGTCGTCACACCTGAACAATGCGAACTGCGGAACCCCGTCTTGAGCGTCATGGGACCACTCTGCAAAGCGCTCAACGCGGATCGATCTCGGCTCTCATCATTGTGCAGCATGATTACAGGCGTCGCGCATGACTCCCCGCTCGCTGTCGGGGTCGATGATACAGGGATCGACATCCGCGCTCGGTTTGGATTGGTTCGGCTGATTCTCCCAGACCCGATCACCGATCCTGATAGCGCGATGGGCACCATCGAACAGCTTCTGGAGTCGGCTGATGCGTGAAGCTCATGCGCACATTTTCCAGTTGGGGCGTTCGCTGACCATGCTCGATTGCTCGAACTGCTCGAGCCGAGACGAGTTGCTTGCGCTCGTTGCGGCAAACTCTAAATCTTGTGCACAGCACGAGTGGGTGCTGGCGCACAGCGCTCGCCCAGAGGGCTGGGAAGATTCTCGTTGGCCGTCACGGTTGGAACTCGACCATGCGAGCGATGGTCGAGCGGTTTGTGTGTGGTGTTTCGACTACCACGCGCTCGCGGCATCGACCGCAGCGCTGGTGCACGCAGGGATTCAGTCCGACACGAAGATTGATCGCGGGATCATCGAACTCGATTCTCAAGGCGACCCCACGGGTGTCCTCTACGAGCATGCCGCACTCGCGCTTTGGAACAGTGTTCCTGAGCCGATCGCTGAACAACGCT